>JAJRBL010000022.1 GCA_028679485.1 Methanospirillum sp.
ACAAAAATTGTGGGGAGTATGGGATCCGGCAACTCGCGACATATCGCAAACATACGATTGTCTTACCAGGGGCGGCCTGATGACCAAAGCCGCTTCACCGTTCGGGGAGGTCATTTATGGATACTCCCGGGCTGATGCAATCCGAGACGGGGTGCTGATCGCCGTTAACCCGGCGACCTGTAAAGAGGCTGGGGTGATCCTCCCGGTTGCAGTGACTGATAACCTCTGGGGATATGTTGAGCCTGGGAACCTGGCAGAGATGCCGGGTCAATCTGTCGAAGGGCGTCTCTGGGATCTCCTCTGGATGTTCCGTATGTCTCTGAATTCTAGGACACGACATGGGGATACAAGCCGGTTTCAGATTTTGTTTTTGACAAAATCCGAGAGACAGCGTCCGAGACTCGAAGAGGTAACGGTCATCGGCCGATGCGGTCCGGGGGATGATGCGGAACCCGTTATCACCCTCATGCTCCCAGGGGATGATTAAGCATGGCGGAAGATAATAAAATAATAATTTGCCCCTTCTCCCTTTCTTCAGGAAATATACTGTATTGCACTGAAGGAAAGGTAGGAAATCAACATATCGATATCCTAGGTGAGGGGGTTTGTAGGGCTTGGTCTCCTGCCTACAAAATATCAGCAAATGAGCGGTACCCCGATATTATCATTACCCACCCCGGAACGTATACCCGGGAGGGATATTGTATGCTGATTCCGGCCAGTGAACCGGAAGAACGGTTTACACTGCAGGAGGATAACCATGCCACCAGTTAGTGCCTGGCGTCCCAGTGTCCTGACCTCGGACAGCAGGAATGGCCGCCCGGGTCGGGACGGTTCCGCCGGGTGTGCATCCCAGCGGGGAACAGAATCCCAGGAAACATCACCTGCCCAAAAGGAATTCGACATCTCGAAGAGGATCCTGTATGGTATTAATGACCACTGACACCGCCGGGGCATACCTGGCGGTCTCGGTCCGGACAATCCGTGATATGATCCGGCGGGGAGACCTGCCGGCAATCCGGATCGGAAACGAGTACCGAATCGATGAAAACGATATTGAAAAGTATATTGCCCGGAACAAAACCGGGTAATATTAATCATACTTATCCTACTTCTGAAATACTCCCGCTTCCAGTGCAAAATTTTTTGCCCCGCCCTCCGCTACCGCTCCGGGACGATAGGCCTTCGGCAAGGTGTTGCCTCCGTACCTCCACTATCCTCTATCGTTTTACCGATGTATCCTCTATGCTTTTTCTGTTCCTGGTAGGACTGCTCCCTCCCTCGGTGGGACTACGACCTACCGGCGTCGTACCTCTTACCACACTGGACGGCGAAAACCTGACTCCTTCAGCCGGCCGGTCGCTCTGCTCCCTTCCCCGTCTGACGGGTCAGGCGTTCGCCTGCTCCCCGCCGGGAGCCCGGCGGGGCAACCACATACCTAAGCGCGTTTCGGCGAGGGGGAAAACACCACCCCAGATATCCCCCTATCCTGAGTCAGGGGTTCGGGGGCGGAGTCGAAGCGGAGTCCCCTGATATTCCGACTACAACGGGGGGGATACTCGTCTATCCCCCCAGGGTTGTGCTCGGCTCGTAGGAGGGTGTGTATAGTACGAGGCTGTGAAATGTATCTGCGATAATGTTGGTATCCAGGCTGGTAGTGGATCGCTCACCTGGCGGTTTTCCGGTGTGAATTTATAACTCAAAAATAGAAATGATTAGAGACAGGGAACATTTCAATAGGCTGTGGTGGCCTGGGTTGGTGTTATCCCTGTCGATGCTTCTTAATATATTTCTCAATGTCTTCTTTTGTAATTCGATACTCAGTTCCTACTTTGAACGATCCTAGTTTTCCAGCAGCACACATCTCACGTACCGTCCTGGTCGTGAGTTTCATCAGAGTCGCTACTTCCTCGGTGGTGTAGATCTCCATGCGTTATTTGTGGTGTTTTATGGCT
This sequence comes from Methanospirillum sp., assembly GCA_028679485.1. Classification (GTDB taxonomy): domain Archaea; phylum Halobacteriota; class Methanomicrobia; order Methanomicrobiales; family Methanospirillaceae; genus Methanospirillum. The sequence continues at coordinate 1,956 of JAJRBL010000022.1, forward strand.
ATATGAAGTTGTATGCGCCGTTCAATTCTCCGCGTGAATTGCCATCATTCAGGTGCGGCACCACGTCCCACCACCCGGCTCCGGGTGGATCTGATCCGCAGCGGACGGCTTGCATGGGGACCGGCTCCGGTTCCCCAAGGTGCGAGCCGAGCGTCAGGCGTTCCGCGAGGCACCCGCCTATGGGTTTGGCAGAGGCGGGCACGGCCAGGCTCCTGGCCGGTGGGGTGGTGACGGTCGCAGGGGCGTGCCTGTTTAGGCTGCTGATATTTTATCCACAACAAAACACCAAATTATGCGATTGAATAGAAAAAATGAATCGGCTTTGAACTTATTGTCCTAAAGCCCCCTTTCGGCGTTTTTTTTTCGTTCAGATCATCTGATCAGTGTCACTTGGACTTTCTCCCCTTTCCTGTAACCGCTGCTTCCCCTGGCGATATGGAGGATAGCATCTGCCCTGATACCCATGGACTGGCCAAACCGCCGTTCCAGAGGGACGATATAGATCTTTCCACACTCGTACCTGACCACAGTCAGATGGAATATGTCAAATCCGTTAAAAGGCAGAAGATCCATGGTGACCTCTCCTATGATATTCTTCTTTGGCGGGATAGGCACTCCCCAGGATTTGAGGAGGGGGAATACTAGCTGATAGAAGGTGATCAAACATGCAATTGCCGGACCTGGCATCCCGATAACCGGTTTTCCCTGAATCAATCCGCATGATACAGGCTTTCCCGGCCCCATGGCCACCCCGTGAAACAGCAGTTTTCCGCTTTTCTCGATTCCATCAACGGTATAGTCCTTAGAGCCCGCAGAAGATCCGCCGAAGAGGAGAACCATGTCGCAACTCTCACATGCAGCATTCAACTGGGATCCGATAATCTCAGGATCATCGGGGATGATGGGAAATACTTCGGTTAATACCCCGTACCCGTTCAGGTAGCCCGAGATCATCATCGTATTGGTATCAACAATCTGTCCGGGCAGAGGTTCTTTCTTGAGGGGTATGACCTCGTCTCCCGTTGCAATCAGCCCGATCTTCCAGCTCTTCACCATGACATTTCTGATGCCGAATCCTGCAAGTGCTGCTACATCATACGATGTGAGAAGATGACCTGCCTCCACTATCTCCTGATCTTTTATTACATCGGCGCCTTTTGGTACCGTATTCTGCTGGGGAGAAACAGAGCTGCTGATGATATACCCTCCGTTTTCGCCCGCATGGAATTCTTCAACCGGTATAACCGCATCATATCCGGCTGGCAGGGGAAGTCCGGTATTTACCCTTATCGCCTCGATCTCTCGTGGGTTTTCTATTGAAACCCCTTTCGTGTCCCTGCTTTTCACTGCAATCCCGTCAGGCCCGGCCAGGGGGGCTGGAGGTATGGTCCGTTGTGACAGAACCGGTTCTGCCAGGATAAGTCCTGCTGCATTTTTTACCGGAATATTCCTGGTTTTAGGCTGGTAATAAAATGACGATAGAATCAGTTTTTGTGCTTCTTTCATCGGGATTAGGTTTTCAGGTGACAGAATTCTCGGCATGGTCTCCTCGCGAGGGGAATAATTGTTATTGATATTACTAAAAAATTAACCTATTGTTGTTTATCGGGGGATGGAATTTCTTTCTATTTACTCAGGAGGATCAAAAGAATAAGGGGAAACACGAATATTTCATCTCCGGTTTCTATCCGGGTTCATGATATTCCATATCTTACCTAAAATTAAATAAGATATTTGACAATAACGACAAACTAAGAATATGTAATATGGAAATTCCCGGATATGATCGCATGATACAGGCCATCGCCGGCCCGGCAGACCCGGAACTGGTTATCGAGGATA
>JAJRBL010000251.1 GCA_028679485.1 Methanospirillum sp.
CGCGTGTCCGCCAGAGTTCAGAAAAAGGTGTCAGCGCCTGGGGCATGGACATGAGAACCGGTATCGGTGAAGAGGGTATGAGTTCCTTGTTCACCTCCTGTGCCAGTGCAAGGTATTCTTCGAGCCCGAGTGCTTCACCCCGTTCGTGCATGCCGATTCCCCTTCCGGTCCTGGTGACCGGGTTTAACTTCACCGTCCCTGCCCCGTGGGCATGGGCAAGTGATATGACGTCTCCTATCTGGTGCCGGTTTCCCTTGTGGACAGCCATGATAACCTGGCAGTTTTTGTATCCGGCATCAACCATCGCGTCAAGCCCCTTAAGGGTTGCATCAAATGCTCCCTTCACCCCGCGAAAGGTATCGTGTTCAGAAGAGACTGGTGAATCGATGCTGACCGAGACGAAATCCACCTTCGAGTGGATTTTCAGGTATTCTGCCATCTCCCGGGTCATCAGGGTGCCGTTCGTCTCCATGTTCATGGCTATCCCTTCTGCAGTGAGCATATCGACGATCTCCCTGAACCTGGGATGAAGCATCGGTTCTCCCCCGGTGAGTTTTGCAGAGCAAAGACCCAGTTCCTTTCCTTCTAACACTGCCTGGTGGAGGACTTCAGGATCGATGACCTTTCCTGGTTGCGGAACACCGCCTTCGTACTCGGGGGTAATCCAGCAATGGCGACACCGGAGGTTGCAGCTCGATGAAAGGTAGAGGTAATAGGATCTGAGTCCCGGGACTCCTTCAGGGAGATTCAGGGTTGGATCTGTGTCGGTTTCAGGAGAATTACAGGGAAGATCACATAACGTCATGATCCTCTCTCCTCTTTGAGGTATTCACGGTAACAGCTCTGGGGATCAGTACCGATGAGCCGTCCGGATTTTGCCATCACCGTAGCCGGACATCCCCCTGCACAAAACCCGGTATAGGGACAGTCGTTGCATTCCCCGAGGGAAGAAAGGGGAATTTCCGGTCTTATTCTGACAGCATTTATCGCCGGAGAGTGAAGCCATGCATCCTTAAGCGAATGCATTCCGATTACCCCCATGATGAGCGTCGGAAGCATGTTGCACGGCACCATGGTCCCGTCGTGGAGCACTGCCATTTTAGTAAAGACCCCGCCACAGGAACAGAGGGTACCCCTGCCAGGAATGCCTGTTTCACCGTTAAAAATCCTGGTCTTAATATCCTGAAACATCCTGGCGCGGGAGAGGGGACCGGCCTGTGCACCGATTGCTCCGCCGTACTTTTCATTCAGCTGGCTGAGCACCTGCATCGCTATTTTACGTTCTGTAGCAGTAAGCGTGATATTCTCTCCACTACATCTGGCAGTACCCATCGATTCTGCCTCGTTCGTTGAAAACCCGGATAGGCCGATATCCTCGATGAGCAGTTCTGCAAGCGCCTCAATATCTCCGATATTGTGATGATTCAGGGTTACCCGTACGGTAACCGGGAATCCAGCCTCTTTCAGGAGACGAAGACCCCTGACTACCCGATCGAAACTCCGGGGGGGCCGGGAGAGATCGTGGATGGCTGCTGAGGAGCCGTCAAGAGATACCTGGATGGAATCCAGCCTGATCCGTCGTTTTCCTTCCTGCAACCTCCGTATAACTTCTTCACTAATCAGAGTGCCATTCGAGAGCATGCTGTATCGCATCCTGTTTTCGATAATTCCATCAATGAGGATATAGAGATCTGGTCTCGTGAAGATCTCGCCCCCTGAAAGGCATACCCGCTGCACCCCGAGGCCTCCGAGTTCAGAGAAGAATGAAAGCCAGCGTTCCGTGGGAAGGTCAGACCTGGCAGCCATGCTGTCTGCGTAAAAGCAGTACCGGCATTTCAGGTTGCATCCCCCGGTAAGCGAGAGATCAACCGATGCTGGGATCCTTGAAAGGTTACCCGGAGGAACCGTCAGATCAACCGGTGCGAAGTGTTCATGCACCAGGTTCTCCCTCCCTGATATAATCCGGAGAAAGATAGGTGATAAATGTAATAATATCTACCCGAATCACTTCAAGGTCCGGACATTCGGCATAGTAATCCCGCATAAAGATGGATATCTCATCAATCGTCCGGGGTTGATCCAGATATTTCCATATTTCAAGTCCCGAACTATTTATCATGATCGAGTTATCGGTGTCTGGATTGAACAGGATGGCTCCATTGTCATCCTCTATTCTGCAGGATACTACCGGGTCCGCAAAGTATGTACTATCGTTATCAGGGGAAGGTTCATATGATGGTCTGTTTCTATCCGGTTTTTCAGGTTGTATTGAAGACATATATATCATCTGCTAAGAATGGTATCAAGACTGGCCGTATTGATATCGATTGGATCCACATCTCTGGTTAAATTTTCCATTACTCTATAATAACAGGTATCATTTATTCCGAAAACCTGATGATATATCACCATGCAGGGGAACACCGGTTTTTCCCCATGATCGAATAATCATCCGCTCATCGTGGATCTCTTCATGTGATCATCGTATCTGGGTGGTGTCATCTGATGGTTTGATACCTATTTTGCCCATCTCGATCAACTAAGTACCAGGTACCATGGCATATGTCCACCGGATTGAAGTCCGTTATAAGGCCGACCCCCGACTTAAAATCAGAACCGACCGGATACGTACGTTGGGATTTCCCGTTGATGAACTCCATCTCGTCGATGTCTATACCATCTCAACGAATTCCCGTGATTTTACTCTGGAAGAACTCAGGGAGATCGGGCTCCAGCTGACCAACCCGGTGGTGCAGAAGTTCACGGTGGATGAAGCGACACAGATCTATTTCGATACTGCCATTGAGGTCGGGTTTCTCCCGGGTGTCACCGATAACATAGGCAATACTGCACGCCAGACAATCGAGGACTATACGAAAAGCAGGTTTGAACCGGGAGAAGCAGTCTACTCCTCGCACCTGTATCTTGCCTTCGGGAGACTTTCACCTGATGAAGTGAAGAGGCTTGCAGCAACGCTTGCAAATCCGCTGGTAAACCGGGTCCATATAAAATCCAGGGCTGATTACGGAACGAAGGGGATGGACATAGTTATTCCTTTCGTTGAGCTCCATGAACTGCCAACGGCGGAGTTTGTGGATCTCGATCTTGATGACACGAATCTTATGCAGACAGGCAAGGAAGGGATACTGGATCCTCATACCGGCCAGCGGAGAGGGCCGCTTGCCCTTGATCTTGCCCAGCTCCATGCTATTAGGGATTACTTTGCCGCAAAAGGGAGAAAACCTACCGATGTTGAGATCGAGGCACTTGCCCAGACCTGGAGCGAACACTGCAAGCATACAATCTTTGCATCAGCTCTCGACGACGACATGCCAAAAGGCCTCTACAAGACCTGTATCCAGGCCGCCACCAATCGGATAAGGGCAGAAA
>JAJRBL010000023.1 GCA_028679485.1 Methanospirillum sp.
CATCTCCATCCTGCCGGGCAGTGCCCTGAAACCTGACAGCCTCTCCGGGGAGAATCCGAGGAGGAGGGCAGCAGCGCAGGCAAGCATAAGCGGGGTTTTATACCCGGCAAGCCTGAAAAGAGGATTTGAGAAACTTCCGTCAATTCCCTGGTACCGGTACGAGCAGGCATCCCCATCGACCGAGACGAGATCCGTAACCCTGGTACACCTCGCGTGGAGAAGTTCCACGTCAGGTGGAACCAGGACCGGAAGAAGGTGCGAACTCTCCCGTTTTATCCCGAATGCACTTTTCTTCCCCGATGCAACCGGGTAATCCTTTCCCGAGGTGAGGATTCCGAGCTTTCCTGTCCCGCAGAACCCCACGGAGATCTCGCCAATAAACCATCCGCCTTCCGGGATCATCTCCGATGCACAGAGCAGGGATGCAGGTGTTATCGAATATCTCGCTATCTTTTCCCTGTCCGGGTACCTGACAAGACCTGCAGACGTGTGCAGGAGCCCGGGACCAGGAAGGAGATACGCGAGGGCTGCTGCTGTTGTGGACTTCCCCAGGGCCCCGGTGATCTCGATAACCTGGCGGCCTGCCAGACCGTCTTTCAGGAGCCACCTGACGATCTGGTGATGGGAAACCACGGGAGCAGAGATCTCTGAAAGAAGCGGAAGATCCGGGTCCACGTGAACCGGGCATCCTACCAGGTCATACCGGCGGAGGTGTGCCTCACTCTCGGATATCCCGTCAGAATGCCGGTATATGTCTATACAATCCACATCATGACCGGACCGGGAAAGGTATTCAGCCAGAACCCGGCCCCCATGAATGGTATCAAGGATGAGAATCCGCATCAGATCTGTTTTAATGCAACCTGGGCATTTTCAACCATTAAATCTGCGAGAAGTGGTTTCGGTCCGATGGGATCGGCATATACCAGTTGTATCTGCCGGTTGTTTGTGGTAAAAGTGGTCTTCTTCTGCCCCGGGGCGAGGCCGAGAATCCCCGGGATATCTTCGTCGATATGAACCCCACGTGCAAGAAACAGGGGAACTACGGCAAGGGAGCCGATATCGTCATTTTTGAACTGTTCAAGCGATGTCTTGATATCAGGCTCGTTAAACTCCATGAATCCACAGCGTACCAGGTAATCGGGGTGGTTTTTCGCGATAAGATCTGCCGTCTTCGTGATCAGGTCCTTATTGTATTCTTTTTTGCTTCCATGTCCCACAAGAAGAATGCCTGTTTTAACCATCCTGAGAAGTTATTACTGCTCGTCTTAAAATAGTTACCAAATGTGACATTTCACCCGGTTTAAGATACCTCTGCCTGGGAGACGATCTCTTTATGGGTATACCTGTCTCGTAGGGCAGATCCGGGGAGAGATACTTATAGTAATTAAAGATTGATTACTATGGACCCAGGGATATAATGGACAATTTTTTTGATATCTGTATCGGAGATATACCGGTAAAGTCGCCGGTTGCGGTTGCTTCCATGGCGGGTATCACGGACGGGTCGTATATCAGTGACCTTGCAGATTATATCGGGATTGGATTCATCGGTGGCTATGCCATCGACGAAAAGACCATCCATGCAGCAAAGGATCTCATCCGCCAGGGAAGGGATGAGTTTCTCCCGGGAAACGTGACCGAAGAGATCAGGAAACAGGTGGCATTGGTACAAAAATCCGGTGTAGTTCCCGGGGTAAACATCCGTGCCTCGGAGGCAGGATCCCTGGTAACACTTGCCCGGGAACTCGGGAACGGCATTATCTATGAGATCGATGCACATTGCCGTCAGAAATTCATGATAGATGCCGGATGCGGGGAATACCTCCTTCTTCACCAGGAAAAACTCGTCTCATACGTACAGGCCCTCAAGATCGCCGGAGTCCTGGTCTCGGTAAAGATCCGTGCCGGAGTCGCCTCAGACGATCCCGAACTTGCAAGACTGCTCTGGAGGGCCGGGGCAGATATTCTCCATATCGACCTCATGGAGTTCACCCATGAGTATATCAGGAAGATACGCAATGTCACGCCGATCTTTATCATCGCAAACAATAGCATAAACACCTTTGAAAAGGCAAAAGAGATCTTTGCCCACGGTGCCGATATGGTCTCCCTTGCCCGGCAGTCCGATCCGGTCACCCTGAAGACCCTGAACGAGACTATAACCCAGTATACAAGGGAACACGGATGGTACAATGCCCCCAAGCAGCTCTGCAGGGGAGGGGACATCAGGTCCCTCGCCTTCTGCTGCATGCCGGTAAAACCCTGTCCCCTCCTTCCCACCCTTGATAAGTACCAGATCTCCCCGCAGGAGTTCGTATCGGTGAAACAGGAGGGAGTCAGGGGAACACCGCTTGAGCAGGGAGCAAACACCTGTTTCGGAAGCCTTGCATACTGCTGCAAGGATACCACGCCCTGCATGTTCAGGGACTCGACCCTTAAGCAGGAAGGGATCAGGAGATCCGTTTACATGAACCTGAAACGGGATCTCTCCCGGAAGATAATGCAACATATATTCTCATGAGGCCTGATATTACCCGGACGGAACGAGCCCAGATGGCGATGGCATTCGAGGTATGTTCCTGGAATAAACCCGGAAATGTCGATAGATGCCATGATTATGCAGATACGAGACTGGAACATTTTCTGGCCTCGGTTATCTTCTGCCGCAGTGCCTTCGAGAGGGCTGAACGGGGAGAAGGAAGTATCGGGGCATTGATCCGGGAAGCAACCATACTCACCGGAAGGCATAAGGGGGGAAACACCCATTTCGGTGCCTTCATACTGCTCATTCCCCTGATCATGGGTGGCGATATCCCCGGGGCAACCCGGCTGGCCGGTCTGACCACCCTTGATGATGCCCTTGATTTTTACGATGCCTTTGCACACACGGCAGTTCGTGTCCGTGAGACTGATGAACTCGATATCAACGACCCGGAATCCCGGAAACGGTTGAGAGAGAGTGGAATGACCCTGTTTGAGGTCATGAAACACTCTTCTCCTCACGATATGGTGGCCAGGGAGTTCATCTCCGGCTTTCCTCTTACGAGGTATACGGCCGATCTCCTTTATGCACACAGGGAAAAGGAACATCCGATCTCCCATGTCTTCCTTTTACTCCTCTCAGAGTATCCAGATACCTTTATTGCGAAGAAATACGGGAATGAGATCTCTGAACTCGTCAGGATGAAAGCTGCGGATGTCAGGGCAGGAAAGATGGAGCCCAGGGTATTTGATGAATATTGTATCGGGAACGGGTATAATCCCGGTTCTCTTGCAGACATCATGATCGCCGGCCTCTATGTTGCAATCGGAGAAGGATGGGAATGGGATCACTAGTATACGATATCCTGCAGGAAGGAATCAGTGAAGTAATCGCCACAACACGGTATAATGCAGCTCCCATGGGGATTATCAGGAAAGGAGAGGATTTTTCCCTGATTATCTTCAAGACCAGCCACACCGCAGAGAATATCTCCCGTGAAAACCGGGTTGTTGCACATATCGTTCAGGATCCCGAACTTTTTGTCAGGGCTGCCTTCGACGATCTCTCTCCTGATGTTTTTGTCGAGGATACCGCAGGAGATATGGAGATCTGCCGTCTTAAAGGGGTAGATAACTGGATTGCGTTTACAGCGTGTATTAAACATGAAACACCGGAGAAGGTATTTGTCAGGCTCGAACCGGTACATGCAGAGTTCTCTCCGGTCCTCCCTTTTCCGGTCCGCCGGGGAATGAACAACCTCATTGAAGCGGCGGTACATGGAACCAGGTATATTATCTCCCGGGATCCTGCCCTTGCAGAATTAATCCGCCATCACGGCGATCTGGTCATGCGTTGTGGCAGCCAGTCAGAGAAGGGATCGCTGAGACTCCTCTACCAGTACCTGAATCAGGTCTCCCCTGACCCGGGGTTTAAGATCACCAGGCACTGACCTGATCGATAGTTGTAAACGGTAGATCACCAAACGGCTCACGCAGAACCTATAAACTCTGTTCCAGGGAAATATGGTACGAGATCTCAGGTATCATGGCAATGCATGTTTATTCTCCAAAAACCCTCCTTGTCAGTTCAAAACAGGACCCGGCCGGGACGCTCATTCATGAATAGATCTGCCTGCTCCTGGCAGAAAGACCAGACCTCTTCTCCCTGTTTCAGCACCAGTACGCTGATGAACGGCTTATCTACCTGGAAGGTCCTTCATTATCTTCAGGTGCAGACCGGATACTCTTCTTGTCACGCCATGCGAGCCAGCAGCCCAGGCCGGTTCTCACCGTTCACGTGACCGGGAACTTTGGTCCTGCGGATTACGGGGGCACTCCCGGTACCCTGACTCCTGCTGTCACTCCTCTCATGCATGCCCTGCTCAGGGGTCTTGTCAAGTATGCCCCTCCCGGGTACGAGGTGATGTACGAGGCAACCCATCATGGTCCTACCCGGGTGCCGATACCCTCCTGTTTTGTCGAGATCGGGAGTACTGAAAAGGAATGGCATGACCGGGAAGGGGCGGCAGCGGTTGCAGCGGCGGTTCTTGACGCCGTGCTGACAGATCTGCCTGATGTCATTCCCCTGGCAGGATTCGGCGGTACCCATTATGCCCAGCGGCAGACCGAGATTACCAAGACCACGAGAGGAGGATTCGGCCATATCATGCCCTCCCGTGATCTCAGGTACCTGACCCGTGAACTCTTTGACCTGATGGTCTCTGATTCCGGGGCAGCTGCTGTCTACCTGGACGGAAAATCCCTCTCCGGCCCGGAAGAGAAGAAGATTACGACCTATGCACGGGAGAGAGGTATACCAGTTCTCGGCCAGGGAGATCTCCAGCGGTTAAACCGGCTCCCGTTCTCCCAGTACCTTGCGGTAAAAAAACTGGCTGAATCGGTTGTTCCAGGGTGTAATATTGTGATTCACGCCCTTGATGACGCTCCTGACCCGGCAGTCCTCGAGATTCCCGGGGATCTTCTTGAAGAGGTGATGCGTGCAGTACCTGATGATTTTATCGCCTCCCTCGACCGGTATCCTCTCGCCAGGATCACCGGGGGGGGAAAGGCATGTCATCCGAAATTCATCATCGATGGAGGAAACGAAGCAGAAATATCGGATGAATTAATACATCTCTGTGTAATATTGGTACAGAGCAGATATGACTGTTCATTTGATGGGGATTTTTTTGTCATCAGAAAAAAACGGTTTGATGCCAAAAAGGCTGAAAAACTGGGGATTCCGGCAGGCCCTCTGTACGGCGATCTCATGGCGGGCAGACCAGTGACCATGAACGGTTCCGTCGTTGATCCTGAAATGGTGCTCATGATGACAGAGAAACGTATTCATATTCCAAAGAGGCAGGAAAGATGAAATCAATCGTCGAAGAGGCCTTAAACCGGGTTAAATCGGAAGAGAGAGCCCCGCAGAACAACAGTGACCTTGATGCGGTTCTCAGGACCATGTCAACCAGGATCTCCGTGGTCGGCTGCGGGGGAGGAGGCTCCAACACCATTACCCGGATGAAAGATGAAGGAATAGCCGGAACGACGCTGTATGCCATAAATACAGATGCCATGCACCTTGCAACCGTGAAGGCTGATCATCGGATTCTTATCGGGCGCCAGAGAACGAGGGGTCTTGGTGCAGGATCCTATCCCCAGGTGGGAGAGGAGGCTGCCCTCGAGAGCGAACACGAGATCAGGCGAGCTGTTGAGGATTCAGACATGGTCTTCATCACTGCCGGGCTTGGCGGGGGGACCGGAACCGGGTGTGCCCCGGTGGTCGCCCGTTCAGCCCACGAGGAAGGGGCCCTGACGATCGCTATCGTGACTCTTCCTTTCACCTCCGAGGGTGCCATCAGGATGGAGAATGCGGAAGCAGGGCTTGAACGCCTCCGGGACGTGGCAGATACGGTGATCGTTGTTCCCAATGACCGTCTCATGGAGGTTGTCCCGAAACTCCCGCTCTATGCAGCGTTCAAAATCGCCGATGAAGTCCTCATGCGGGCAGTAAAGGGAATCACCGAACTGATTACCGTACCTGGTCTTGTCAATCTGGATTTTGCCGATATAAGGGCAGTCATGGAGAAAGGCGGGGTTGCGATGATCGGGATGGGAGAGAGCGATGCACAGGATAAATCCGCTGACTGTGTCAGGAAAGCTATCCGTTCACCCCTTCTTGACATCGACATTTCAGGTGCTACATCTGCGCTGGTCAATGTTACCGGTGGTCCTGATATGACCATGGCCGAGGCTGAAGGGGTCGTGGAAGAGGTGTACAATCTTATCGACCCGGATGCAAGGATTATCTGGGGAGCACAGATCGATCCTACCATGCAGAATACCATCCGCACCCTGCTCATCCTGACGGGTGTCAGGTCGCCACAAATATATGGTAGGAATGAAAAAAATAACCCGAAATTTCAGAAACACTTTGAGATAGATTTTCTGAAGTGATATAGAGTGATATATATGGAAATCCCGAAGATGAACATTAATCTGAACGAGGAATTATTTCGCAAATACATGCGTATCCTCAAACTGGCCCGGTTTCCCACGCGCGATGAATATACCAAGATAGCACTTGTCGCTGCGGCAGGTGTCGTCCTCATTGGTATTATCGGGTTTATCATCTACGAACTCTTCATTCTGCTTCCGAAGTGATATTCATGGATACTGAACACCGTCTTCGCATATATGCGGTAAAAACCACGAACCGGGCAGAGCGATCGGTTGCTGATAATATTGAAAAGGCGGTGCGGGACGTAGATAACGATATCAGGGTTATGTCAGTGATAGCACCTGATGAACTGAAGGGATATGTGCTGGTTGAGACTGATGAACCCCTTGCCCGGGTCCAGGAGCTCATGGAGCATGTTCCCAGTGCGCGCATCGTGCTTCCCGGTGCAACCTCGCTGGAAGAGGTTGGTCATTACCTCATACCGAAACCTGCTGTTAGCGGTATCGATGAAGGCACCATAATCGAACTTATTGCGGGACCTTTCAAAGGAGAAAAAGCCGTTGTAAAGCGTGTTGACGCTTCCAAGGAAGAGATCACCGTGGAACTCTACGAGAGTGTCCTGCCGATTCCGATCACCGTCCGGGGTGATCACGTCAGGATTATCGATCGTGGAGAAGATGATAAATAACTCCCGGGAATCATCACCCGGAGATATTCTTTTTTATCTATCCTTCCAACCTTAATGAACCCAGATGGACGTACCTTGTCCTGACTGGTGATACATAATGGCAGAAGTAGTCGAGGTACTAGTACCCGGCGGCAAGGCAACAGCCGGTCCGCCTCTTGGTCCGGCGCTGGGTCCCCTCGGTATTAACGTCAAGGCTGTCGTTGATGAGATTAACAAGAAGACCTCGTCCTTTAACGGAATGCAGG
>JAJRBL010000252.1 GCA_028679485.1 Methanospirillum sp.
GGCTCTTCTTATGTCGTGAATAATAATTTCGAGATCGTTGACAAGGTACAGGGTCTTGTCGGCGGGGCAGCCACGGTTTTCCAGAAGAATGGCACCCAGGCGTTCCGGGTATCCACGAATGTCATCGGTGCTGACGGAAAACGGGCTATCGGAACACCGGTCTCGGATGCTGTGTATGATGCCGTCATCAATAAGGGACAGACCTATTACGGCACGGCAAATGTCGTCGGGAAGCCATACATCGCTGCATACGAACCGATCAAGAACGCGGCCGGTGAGATAATCGGAATCCTCTTCGTCGGTGTTGAAGAGGCTTCAACGGTTGGCATTCTTCAGAATCAGATAAAACAGAAGAAGATTGGCGAGAACGGGTACATGTTCGTGCTGAACAGCACCGGATATACCCTTATCCATCCGCAGAATGAAGGCAAGAATGATTCAAATCTTCCCTTTATCAAGGAGATACTCACAAAAAAAGAGGGATACCTGGAATATACCTGGAACGGGGCGAATAAGGTTGCAGCCTTTGCATACTTCGAGCCGTTTGACTGGATTATTATTGCAAGCAGCGATCTGAAGGACTTTACCGGGCCGCTTGAACAGATCAGGAACACGATAATTATCGTCATAATCCTGGGTATCCTTGCGGGTACGGTTATCGCATACCTCTTTGGCCGGTCAATCTCCCGGCGTATGAATGAACTGGTGTTGCTTGCCCACCGGGTCAGGGACGGCGATCTCTCCGGCGATATGAGCCTGGTTAAAAGCGGGGACGAGATCGGGATACTGAGCCGGGCCTTCTTCGATGTCGTGGGTACCTTCCAGCTCTTCAGGGATGAGATCAAGGCGATAAGCACGGCGGCAGCGTCGGGCAACCTGAATGCCCGGGGAGATACGGGAAGATTCCAGGGCGATTACTCTGTCATTATCGAAGGAGTGAACGATATCGTCCAGGCCATGGTGATCCCGCTTCAGGAGGCTATGACGCTCTGCAAGAAGTATGCTGCAGGTGATTTCACGGCACGGGTAAACCCTGATCTCAAACTGGAAGGTGACTTTGTTACCTTCCGTGATGCGCTCAATACCATCGGGGTTGACGTCTCCAGTGCACTAAATGCTGTCAGTACCCAGATAAAAGAACTCTCTGAACGCGTTTTGGAAGTAAGTACCAAGGTTGATAGCGTAACCAATGAGACAGCCCAGGCCCACAAGAGCATCGAGGACGTATCCGAGGGGACCGGCCAGGTTGCCAGGATTGCGGCCGCAGTCAACACCCTTGCAGACAAGAGCGGGATGAATACCCAGCAGATCCTGGGAGCAATGCAGGATCTTGCAACTACGGTATCCTCCGTTGCAACAAAGATGGAACATGTCTCTGTTATGACGAATAATGCCGCTGAACTCTCTGAAAAAGGGAAAGAGGCAGCAAGCCAGGCAGAGACCGGCATGAACGGGATTATGCAGTCATCATCTGATATCGATCAGATGAACAAGGAGATAAGTACCCAGATGCAGGAGATCGGCCGCATCGTTGACATAATCAGTTCGATTGCTGAAGAAACGAACCTCCTTGCCTTAAATGCAGCAATTGAGGCTGCACGTGCAGGAGATGCAGGTCTCGGGTTTGCCGTGGTTGCTTCAGAGGTAAAGGAACTTGCGAACGAGTCCCAGAAATCAGCAGAACATATCGCCGGCATAATCTCCGGCCTCCAGAAAAAATCCGGTGCGATGGCGGAAGCCGTAAAGAAATCCATAACCGAGGTTGATGTCGGGAATAAACTGGTAATTGAAACACTGGAGGTCTTTAACGAGATCGTTACAGCCATCTCCCAGATCAATGCAAATATGGGTGAAGTCGCGGCAGCCAGTGAAGAACAGGCAGCATCGGTTCAGGAAGTCACGGCAACGGTAAATGAGTTCAGCGAGATGATCCAGCAGACTGCAAAAGAGTCGATTGGCCTTGCTGCTGCAAGTGAGGAGTCTTCTGCAGCGGTCGATCAGATCACCCACATGGTATCGCAGGTAAATGATTCAATGGCATATATTCATGAAACTGTAAAACAGGCCCATGATGCAGCGAACCGGATTCAAACCGAGATGGACCAGTTCAAGGCCTGACTTTTTTCCCTATTTCTGAACACCATTATGTGGCGTGGGGGCGTACCTGTACCCCATGTTTGCACATAGAATAAAGAATCTTCCTCCGTACTTATTTGCCAGGATAGATGAGATGAAGGCGAAAAAAAGGAGTGAGGGGGTGGATGTTATTGACCTGGGTGTCGGGGATCCGGATCTTCCGACACCTTCCCATATCGTTGATGCCCTGGTTGAAGCGGCAAAAAATCCGGACAATCACCATTATCCATCATACCTTGGCATGCCTGCATACCGGGAGGCGGTAGCATCGTGGTACAAGAACAGGTTCGGTGTCGAGGTTAATCCTGAAAACGAGGTCATCTCGCTGATGGGATCCAAGGATGGCGTGGCCCATATTCCCGAGGTTCTGGTAAGCCCCGGAGACTATGTCTTGGTTCCCAGTCCCGGTTACCCGGTTTACAGCACCGGAACCCTGTTTGCAGAAGGCAGGGTACATGAAATGCCCCTGACAGGTGAAAACGGGTTCCTTCCTGACCTTGATGCCATCCCGAAGAACGTGGCAAACCAGGCACGTCTCATGTGGATCAACTATCCGAATAACCCGACATCTTCCATCGCCCCTCCGTCCTTTTACCAGGAGGTTGTTGAATATGCAAGGGAACATGAGATCGTCGTCGTCAGCGACAATGCCTACTCGGAGATCTCCTTTGACGGGTACAGGGCACCATCGTTTCTGGAGACAGACGGGGCAGGTGAAGTGGGGATAGAGATGCATTCCCTCTCAAAAACCTACAACATGACCGGGTGGCGTATCGGGATGGCTGTCGGGAACCCTGATATTATTCGTGGCCTTGGGATTGTGAAGACCAACATCGATTCCGGTGTCTTCAACCCGGTGCAATATGCAGCTGCTGCTGCACTTACCGGTCCTCAGGACTGCGTGGCCGATGCATGCAGGATCTACCAGGAAAGGCGTGATGTCCTGGTAGGCGGTCTCCGCAGACTGGGATTCGATATTACCGCACCAAAAGCAACCTTCTATGTCTGGCTCAGGGTTCCTGACAGCATGACATTCGCCGCGAAGATGCTTGATGAGGCAGGAATCGTGGTGACACCGGGAATAGGGTTTGGCAGGGCTGGAGAAGGGTATGTCAGGTTTGCCATCACCCGTTCCGTGGATCGCATCAGGGAAGCCATCAGCCGCATGGAAGAGGTGTCATGGTGAATCTTCCCCCCAATCTCTCTGTCAGAAACAACCACCTGTTTATCGGCGGGTGTGATACGACCGAACTCGCCGGGACCTATGGTACCCCCCTGTACGTCACCGACGAAGACCGGATCAGGGATAATTACCAGGGATATGTGACTGCCCTGTCATTGTATTATCCCCGCACCCGGGTGTTGTATGCCGCAAAGGCAAACGGAAATCTCTCCATCCTGAAGATTCTCGCGCAGGAAGGTGCCGGGGCAGATGTTTTCTCCTCGGGAGAGGTTCATCTTGCCCTTCTTGCAGGGATGCAACCCGGGTTTCTTCTCTTTAACGGCTCTTCCAAGACAAAAGAAGATCACCGGCTTGCAGTCGAGAAAGGGATTCGTGTCTCCCTTGATTCCCTTGACGAGCTCTCCCAGCTGAACCAGGTCGCCAAAGAGGCGGGAAAAGTCGTCGAGGTCTCGTTCCGTGTCAACCCGGCACTGGATGTTCCGACACATCCGAAGATAGCGACCGGTCTTGCCACTTCAAAGTTTGGTATTCCCGCGACAGAGATCCTTGATGCATACAAAGCCGCCCTCTCCTGTGAACATGTCACTCCGGTCGGCATTCACTGCCATATCGGATCGCAGATCCTTGACATAGAACCGTTTGCGCAGGAAGCACGGGTCCTGATGCAGGTTGTCAGTGAACTACACCGTCTCGGCGTGAAGTTTGCATTCGTGGATCTCGGCGGTGGTCTCGGCGTGGCCTATGATCACCATGGGAGTGCAGCCCCGACCTTCTCCGATTATGCCGGAGCGGTCATTCCGGTATGTACGGATACGTTCAGTCGCCTGGGGATACAGCCTGAGATCTGGATCGAACCAGGCAGGTCGATGGTCTGTGACTCCACGATCCTTCTCACCAGGGTGAACTCGGTGAAAAGGGCACATAAAACTTTTGTGAATGTTGATGCAGGATTTAATACGCTGATACGGCCGGCCATGTATGATTCGTTCCATGAGGTACTCGTGGCAAACCGGGCAGGGGAGGCTGCGTGCGGTACCTTCACGGTGACCGGGCCGATCTGTGAGACCGGGGATATTCTCGCCCATGACCGGCAGCTTCCCGATATCACTGCCGGGGATCTCGTGGCAGTTCTTGATACAGGAGCGTACGGGTATGCCATGGCCTCCCAGTATAACGGGAGGGGAAGGTGTGCCGAGGCTCTTGTGCGGAAAGGAGAGGCAGATCTCATGCGCCGGGCGGAGACGACTCAGGACCTCATGCATGCACTCGTAACTCCGTCCTGGCTGAAGTAAACGGAGGAGAGAGGTGGTCAGGTATCATTACGCACTTGTTGATGATCTCGTAAGCAGGGAGGAGTTTGACCGCCTGATCGAGGAGAAGATCACTGCCTGCGGAAACCTTGCAGACGAGGTTGCGGCAGCACTGCTCGTAGTAAAGGATCTCGGCAGGTCGCATGTCAAGATCCGTGGTCTGCGGGGAAGATCCTCCCTGTTTTGTTTTTATGCAAAGATTATTGCATGTTCCGGCGCAAAAGAGTTTGACCGCCCGTCAGGGGAGAAAGGACTGGTGGCACGTCTGACGGTTGCCGACGAGACCGGGCAGATCGATCTCGTCTTCTGGGACGAACAGGCTGCAGCCCTTGAGGAGACGTTTGAGATTGGGGATGTCGTGGAGGTGATCGGCAGGCATGGGAAGAACCTGAGGGAGATAATGCCCCTGAACCTTCGGAAGACGTGTGTCGATATCGATTGTGTCACGGAGGTCAGGGAGCGGAAAGAGCCCGAACGGATCCATTCCACGCTCCTGGTTTTGAATCTCTCCCCTCCCAGGCAGTTTACCCGGCGTGACGGAACCGCCGGGGAGATGGTGAGCGGCCTTATTGGTGATACGGCCGGAACTGCCCGTCTCCTCTGCTGGGAAACAACCCTGCTTGCAGGTATCTCTCCGGGCATGGCCGTATCAGTGACTGATGCCCTGGTCCGGGACGGGGACTTCGGGGGCAGGGAGATCATCCTCGATGAAGAGAGTACCCTCTCTCCTGCCGAGGAGGTTCCTGATATCCCGATGACTCCGCTTGCCATGGTCCTGCCAGAACAGACGGTATCTATCAGGGGAAGGATCACCCGTATCAATCCTCCAAAACCGTTCAGCCGGCGTGACGGAACCAGGTCATGGGTACGGAACCTGCAGATTTCAGACGAAAATACCGAAATAGCACTCGTGCTCTGGGATGAAGAGGCAAAACGGTCTCTTCTTGCCGGGGAGACGATCATCCTGTATCATGCCTTTGCGAAGACCGGGAGATCCGGGGATACCGAGGTCTCCCTGGGAAAAGGAGGTGCTCTCTTTCTGGTTCCCGGGGATGGGGAACAGGTACGGATGGAAGGGGTCATTCTCCATCTCCCGGAGGGAATAGTCCTCACGAACAGGGAGGGATCCTGGCTCGTGGAGACGGCTCTGCCCCATGGATCACGTGTCCGGATTACCGGGACCGTATCGGGCAGGCGTCTTTGTTCTGAAAGTGAAACTCTCCTTGAATATGACCTAAATGTAATAAAATCCCGTCTTGATGCATTTATTTCATCCCTGACCTGAACATTATTTCACTTTCACCCCGTTTATTTCAGGCTTAAATACCCGGTTCTGCCACCCATATAGTGAGGGATAAACTACTATGGCAGCAGACGCATACAATCTTGAGAACATTCCCGGTGTCGGACCGACGACTGCAGAGAAGCTCCGTGAAGCCGGGTATGAATCGGTAGAGAAGATAGCGCAGGCAAGCACAACCGAACTCTATGAGACAGCCGAGATCGGGGAGGCAACGGCTCGCAAGATGATCAAGTGGTGTACCAGCCAGGTAAGCCCGGATTCATCGGCCTCTGCTGAAGCTCCTGTCACAATTCAGGAAGATAACCCCAGTATGACTGCACGGAGAATGGATATTGAGGATATCCCGGGTGTCGGCCCGGCGATTGCTGAAAAACTCAGGGATGCCGGGTACCTGACCGTTGAAAGCATCGCTACGACGCTTCCTTCGGCCCTTGCCGAGGCGGCTGAGATAGGGGAGACCACGGCGAAGAAGATGATCAAGTGGTGCCGTGATCAGGCTGATATCGGGGGGTTCAAGACCGGCACCGACGTCTTCGAACAACGGCTGAAGGTGAAGAAACTCAAAACCCTTGTTCCCGAAGTGGACGAACTCCTTGGAGGAGGGTTTGAAACCCAGGCTATCACCGAGATGTACGGTGAGTTCGGTTCAGGTAAATCCCAGATTGTGCACCAGATGGCAGTCAATGTCCAGTTGCCTGAGGAACTCGGAGGCCTTGGCGGATCGGTTATCTACGTGGATACCGAGAATACATTCCGTCCTGAACGTATCGAACAGATGGTAAAGGGGCTTGAGGTAGAAGACGCCGATCCAAAGGAGTTTCTGAAGAATATTCATGTTGCACGTGCACAGACTTCAGATCACCAGATGCTCCTGATCGAGACGTCCCGCGAACTTGCCAAGGAGTTGAAGGATGCAGGCAAACCCGTAAAACTGGTGATTGTCGACTCCCTGACCAGCCTTTTCAGATCGGAATATGCGGGACGGGGTACCCTTGCAGAACGCCAGCAGAAACTGAACCGGCACATGCATGATATCTTCAAGCTCTGTGATGAATACAATGCCATCGGCCTCGTCACGAACCAGGTCCAGTCCAATCCGGCAGTATTCTTTGGTGATCCCACCAAACCAATAGGAGGAAATATCGTGGGTCATACGGCAACATTCCGGGTATACCTGCGTAAGAGTAAAGGAGGTAAGCGTATCTTCAAACTGGTTGACAGCCCGAACCTCCCTGAAGGCGAAGCCACGTTCCTCGTTGAAGAAGGCGGCCTCAGATCCTGCTGAAGAAAAAACAAGGAGACACGTGTGTTACGGGGAGTCATAACTGATATCGACGGAACACTGACCGACGAAAAGCGGAGGCTCTCCACGGCTGCCATAGAGACAATACGTCAGCTCCAGGAAGGTGGTGTTGAGGTGGTGCTTGCATCAGGAAACACCTCCTGCCTCCTGAAAGGGCTCTCAAAACTGATCGGCACCAGCGGTACGTTTATCGGGGAGAACGGGGGGGTATACCGGATAGGATTTGACGGGGATCTCAGGACTATCTCTGACCGGAAGATTGTTCTGGACTCTCTCCGGATTGTGGAACAGTATTATACCGAAAAAGGGGTCCGCCTTGAGATGTATTCACTGGGTGAACGCTTTACCGATGTTGCATTCGCCCGAAAGGTTCCGGTTGACGAAGTACGGGATCTCCTCCGTGACTGGCCGGTGGCAGTCATGGATACGAATTTTGCCATCCACATCCACCAGGTTGGTATCGATAAAGGAAAGACATTCCAGATCGTCTCCGAAAACATTGGCATTCCCATGGAGGAATTCCTGGCAATAGGAGACTCAGAGAATGATATCGGCATGATACAACGGGCAGGAGCCGGATGCTGTGTTGCCAATGCCGAGGAAGATGTCAGATCCGTGTCGGGTTACTGTGCGGTAAAGTCGTATGGAGAAGGGTTTGTTGAGATAATGAGGACGTACTTCCCTCACATCCTTGCCAGGTAACGATCGATCACGATAAAGTCTTTGATATCCCTGACCGCTTCGAAAGGAACCAGCATGCGATCCCCGTCCAGGTTATATCCAGTAGTATCAAATCCCTCGTCAGGTTCAAGAACCAGATCCGTAATAAGGCCGGTATCAAAATCAACCATGAGGTTCCGGAGTGATCCGATAGCCTTCCCGTCATTTGTCACGATCTGTTTGCGGGAGAGGCTCCTGGCAAGTATAGACTTCATATATCAGTTTTCAGTTGTATCCGGTAATAAATCCTCCCGATCGAATGCTGCCATCATTGTTTTTCTCCTGGTTTAATTCCAGCCCGGCGAAGGGTCTTTTCAATCGACCAGTGCCCGCGATTGAATTCGCTTTGGAGAATCAGGGTAATATTCTTCTTTTTTTCCCCGGCAACAGCAAGTTCATGGTACCGGCTACGAAGCAGATCTATCTCTTCCGGTGACCAGGGCCTTCGGGTGAGGGGTGCATTCTCCTGTTCGGGCACCCGGATCGAATCCATCATGAATCCGGTCTTTAGTGCTGCTATCTCTTCAATCCGTGCATCAAACATCTCTGGAGAGAGTTCGAACCCGGTGACCTGCCGGTTCAGCCCTATTGCCGCCCGGGCGGTGGAGAATCCCCCGAGAAAGAGATCACAGATCATGTCCCGTTCATTGCTGCTGTACTGGATGATCTTGGTTAAAAGAGCGAGGGGAAGTTCGTTCTTGTTTTTAACCCTTCCCGGTTTGTACTCCCTGTTTATGATCCAGACATCCTCGCGATCCTGGTAGTTCAGGGAACGGCCATCCTCGTTTTTTTCAGAGAATACAAACCTGCATTCAGCATTAAAAGTTCTTTTCCCCCCTGGTTTTGCATAATAAAGGATGTGGTAATGTGAGGATACGTACTTGCGGCTGGTAAAAACACCGAAGTTATACCGCCAGACCAGATGGTTTACCTCTTCAAGACAGGTCTGGTGAAGGGCGCTTAAGATCTGCACGAGGTTGGTGTATCCGGAAACAATGTAGATGGATCCGCCGGGCCGCAGGATCCGTGCAGCCTGTTCTATCCACTCCCTACTGAATCTCTCGTAATCAGATGCCCTGATCTCCACATACCCGCCGGTAACGAAGGATTCATCCCGGTTGTAATGCCGGTGAAGGGTATCGCCCTGGATACCGTATGGGGGATCGGTGATGATGAGATCAATGGAATTATCCGGAATTACCTGTGATCCTGCAATACAGTCTCCGTTATAAAAAACACCCCCCTGGATGGCAACAGATCGCATCGATCAGTTTGTCGGCAGAGTCCTGAAGATATCCGACTGGGTGAGGATACCAACCGGCTTGTTGTCTTCAAACACCACAAGCCGTCCGATGGATCGTTCCTTGAATTTCCTGATCACTTCATAGAGCTGGACCGATGCATCGGCGTACACAACATCTTCTGTCATTACCTCGCTAACCTGCGTATCCAGGGTGTAATTCTTCTCAATCGCCTGGAGAATGTCAGACATCGTCACGATCCCCCTTAAAAACCCCCCGTCCATGACCGGTGCGCCGTGAATATGGTAATTATTGAAGAGTTGAATCGCTTCCATGAGCGATGACCTGGTGGAAAGCATCTTTATGGGAGTTGACATGTAATCCCGGATCGGCTTTTTCGGCAGGGATACCATCTCAAGGATGGAGACGATGAGTGCCGGTTCATTCTCATCCTTTCCGAATACCTCTCCCTTGATGAGCAGTTTGTTGACAGGCGTGGGGCCGATGGTAATGACATCCCCGTTGCTAAAGAGTTTCACGCTGCCGATGATGCGAATCTGGGCGTGACAGATATCAGCGTGCGACAGGGTGGTGAAGATAATCTCTCCGACTTTGACCCCGGGAACGATCTCCCCGTCCCGTGATATCTTGACTTCGTATGCTTCACCCGAACGTTGCAGGTTAAGTTCCTTGTATGCAAGGGAAGTAGGATGGTATCCTCCTTTCGGGCCTGGAATCCCATCGACAAGGCCTATCGCCTTGAGAGCCTGCATCTGGTTCCGGACAGTTCCCGGGTTTCGCAGGATGATATCGGCTATCTCTTCCCCTTTGATCGGAATAGATTTTTTTTCATACAAACTGATCAGGGTAATCAGGATGTCATTTTGAATAGGAGAGAGATCCATAATGATTAATCATATAGTTTATCGGAGTAAGTAATGAGGATGACGCACCGTGAGTTTTGAAAAGATACCTACTGTCCCTACTGCAGATGAAGTGCTTGACCGGGCATTTCGGCGGGCTGCAAAAAAGATACCGGAGAAGAAGAATAAAAAGAAGGCAAACGAGGAGTTTGTCCAGGCAGCATACCTCTCGGTCCATGACAAACTGGTCGCAGTCATCCAATCTTTTCCGAATCTCTCTGAGGAACCGCAGTTCTACCAGGATATCGTGGAGATCATGTGGACCACCGACCGCCTGAAAAAGTCCCTCGGGGCAGCCGGGTGGGCTGCACGCTGGGCGAAGGATCACCGGGGCGGGCTTGCTAAGGATGTACGGTATGCTTCAGAGAGTAATGCCCTTGCTGCAAGAAAAAAAGCAGTGGCACGCCTTGCATCGGTGGTTCACCAGATTGAGGATGATCTTCTCTTCCTGAACGAAGTCAGGAACGTCCTGCGAAAACTGCCCGTGGTGGAGGATGTGTTCACGATAGTCGTAGCAGGATTTCCGAACGTAGGCAAGTCATCCTTTATCCGGAGAGTATCCTCAGCCGAGCCTGAGATTGCTTCATACCCGTTTACCACAAAAGGAATCATCATCGGTCACTGTTATGCCGGCAGACAGAAGATCCAACTCATCGATACCCCCGGACTTCTGGACCGCCCCGGGATAGAGCGGAATGCAATTGAGAGGCAGGCACTCTCTGCAATCGTGAATATTGCCGATATTCTCCTCTTTATTCTAGATCCAAGTGGTCATTGCGGGTATCCCCTTGATGATCAGCTGAACCTCCTGGAGGAGGTGCAGGGTATCGTCAGTGTTCCGGTTCTGATCGTGGCCAATAAATGTGACGTGGAGATTCTTCCGGGTTATCTCTCCATGTCAACCGGATCAGGTGAGGGGGTAGAGAAGGTTCTTGCCGAACTCCTGGTTCACCGGCAAGACTGGGTCCCGGAAAAACCGGGGATTGATCAGGCAAACCTGTTATGAGTGTTTTTTCCCGCCGGAACAGACTCATTTTTACTGTCTGGGGGATCTTCATCATTGAAATGGAAGATCTCA
>JAJRBL010000253.1 GCA_028679485.1 Methanospirillum sp.
AATTGGGAGAATAAAAGTAAATACTGAAGAGCAGCATGGCTGCGAGTGCCAGAACCAGGGACCATAAAAAGATGGCTTTCAGGAATTTTTTTGCCCCGGTAAGTCCTTGAAAGAACGACGTATGACCCTCTTTCTTTGACGGGATGCTCAGGACAAGGCCCGTCAGGAGGAACACGAGAAAGAACAGTGTCACGAACTCGATAATAAAGTTCAGGACAACCCAGCCGGTTTCACTTGGGAGCATGGTCCAGGTGATGTAGCAGAGTGCGGATTGGCTCATAATGCTTCCAACCAGCACCAGTCCGGCAAGGAACGTAAACCAGAGGAGTTGCCGGTTCCGGTTCAGTGTTCTTATCCCCGAGAGGGCTGCTCCGATCCCCCGGGGAATAGTTCCCGATCTGCCGTCGCTACCACCCCCATCCGGGAGGCTTTCATGGGCAGATTCGGACGGGATACCGGCACCAGTCCGCAGGAGAGGTACTGCCGGCGGTCTCCGGCACAGGCCGAACCAGTGTTCAGCAGTTTCGGATATCCCGGTCATCCCTGTTCCTCCCGGATCTTTGCGAGCAGTTCCTCTGCCATCTTTGTCGGGTCCTGAGTCTTTTCGAGTTTTATCCCCAGCTCGGCGGCGAAATCCCAGATAAACTCAATGCATTTTGTGAACTCTTCGCAGGAGATACAATCCCCGTCATGTTCGTACCAGACCTGCATCCCGTGCTTTTCGGAGACGAAGATGAAAGCACCCGTCTGGAACGGGATGGATCTCCCGAACAGGACACCCCGCTTCAGATCGATCTTTTCTACCTGGATCCGGTTAGCCCGGGCCATCTCCCGCAACGATGCATCGATCTTTTCATCCATCATAAGAAGTGCCTGTGAGACGCCCTGCCTGGTAATTCCGATGAGGTTGGCGATAGAGATGTTCGACATACCGCTACGCCGCATCTTCCAGAACCTGAACTGCTTATCGTTCATGGGAAGGAACATATGTAAATGTATGGATATTTACACTATTAATTTTTTGTTCATCTCCTCTGTCGGTTATCGGGCGTGGACAAAGACAGGATACATTCCTGATCACTCACCTTCTTTTGTTGAAAAAGAGGAAAAGAGGCTTATCTGACCGAATCAGAGAGGAAAACACCGATCCAGGTCTTCCCGGAGTGCCAGGGCAGACGGATACCGGTCACCCGGGTCGGTTGCGAGGCACCGGTATACTACCGGGAGTACCGCAGCACCCTCTTCCCGCAAAAAGACGGGTTCGTCTCCGGAAGGGATACCAGCAGTACCGGTTATCAGTTCGGTAAAAACCATGCCTATCTGCCAGATGTCAGTGGCAAAACCACATCCGGGATTGCGATGATGCTGTTCCGGTGCTGCATACCGGGGAGAGAATCCGGATACCGACCATCGGGATGATCCTGACCTGGCCAGGCCCCAGTCTGTCAGTTTTGGGGCTCCCTCACGGGTAAGGAGAATATTGGAGGGTTTGATGTCACAATGGGCTACTCCCTTCCCGTGAGCATACGTGAGGGCTGATACCAGGTCTTTGATCATCTCCACTGCCCGGGGAACAGAGATCGGTTTTTTCATCCCAGCGAGTGACCCGCCTGGGAGATATTCTATCTCTATGTACGGGATCGGAAGGATATTGGCAGAAAGCACCGTGGCAATATGCGGATGTTCCAGGTCTCTCCACAGGCTGATCTCCTGCATGAATGACAACCCAATCTTCTCATCACCCCGGCTTGGAACCTTTACCACTACCGGGATATCATCAGCAACCCGTTCGGCATACCAGATAGTGCCGACCCCCCCTTCGGTGATGACCCGTACATTCCTGTACCTCCCGTCGGGAAACGGAAATACGAGAGGATGACGAAGAGCATCAGCCGTACCCGTAACGCCAGGGATCATCCCTTTTGTCACCCGGTGTAATCCAAGGAGTATTGAGAGAAGAATCAATCCAAACCCGACCAGGGGTACAGGATATACATTATGCAGAAGATCCAGTTCCTTATGAGAGAAGAGGAGGAGACCGAGTATCATCGCCCCGGCAATTATCTGGATGAACCCGGATATAATCAGGATTTGTCCGGAGAGATACGGCTGGAACAGGAGGACCAGATGGACGATAATCAGAACGAAAAACAGTATGAAAACCGAGGGTAGAGAGAATGAGTCGCCAATCCCGCCATGCCCGTGTTTCACCGGGGCAGATGCAAGAGATCCGAGCATGATGAGATAGTTTATCGCCAGG
Source organism: Methanospirillum sp. (assembly GCA_028679485.1). Lineage (GTDB taxonomy): Archaea > Halobacteriota > Methanomicrobia > Methanomicrobiales > Methanospirillaceae > Methanospirillum. Next base: position 2,261 of record JAJRBL010000253.1, read on the forward strand.
AAAAGGTTTATCAGGAGTAATGGCAGGTTTCCTGCACTCTTTTGTCTCTCTCCCGCAGGAGTTTCGGTAAGTATCGTGGTCTTCATACGCTTATGACCCTCAGGTTATTCCTGCCTGGAACAGGAGATCTACACCGAGCGGACCAGGAGAGAGTTCAATCAGGTCTTCATCCCTGATATATACCGGTTCATGCAAAACAGGGATCCCATTTACCGCAGTTCCCCCTTTGCTGCTTCCTTCCGTGATCGTCCACCGCCCATCCTGTCTCCTCAGCCAGGCATGGGGACGGGATACCCGGCTTACCGAAAGGTAATCATCAGGGATAAGAATTGCCGGCTCCGGGGATGTTCCGTCCCATCCCTCCTCAATCCGTCCGACCCGGTATATATCCCTGTTCAGATCGTACATGCTTCCCGTCTTCGGTCCGTTTGTCACGATAAGTCTCGGCCCGGTAACCGGCATGATACTCTTTAATCCGTCACGTGCCGATTGAAGACGTTCCGATAAATCGCCGGCGGTTTTACCGACCGATGAGAATAGTGCGAGGCTTCGGAGGGTATGGTCGAGGCCGCCTGGGACCAGAACATAATAAAAGATCGGTTGTCCCTGGTTTTCCAGTTCATCCGCCATGCCAATCTCTTTTCTGATGAGTCCGAGAGACTGGAGTTGGATCAGATGTTTCTGTGCATTCTGATAACTGCTTTTAATATGATGGGAGACCTGTCTTGCTGTCCGTGGTCTGGTCCTGATGTACGAGAGGATACTGAGACGAACCGGACTTGCAAGGACATCGAGGTATTCAGAGAGTTCTGTAAGGAATTCAGGGTCGGATTCAGTAAGAATCGTGCGTTCCCCGAGGGGTTCAGGCTCGTCAGATACCATCTCCTTCGCCGTTACTGTATTGACGGCCGAGAATATCAATGTCTACCTCATCCAGGTCCTGGATACAGGTGACCAAGTCCGAGGATTCTATCCCATCATGAATGGTATCCGGCTTCACCCCCCTTTAACCAACCGGTTTAAATGCAGAAGCAGAATAATCCACCTTTCTTATATATCTCATCCGCTCAACCTTGATTATACGCCTGGTTAACGGCATGAGCATAGTTAACATCAGAAGTTAAACCAGGACCTCACTCCGGTCCTGGGCTCTTCTGCAGGAATCGTATTATCACGAAAGGAATAACATGAAAACCATTATGAAGAGAAAAACGGTCACCCAGATTACGACCTTTCTCCTCCTCATATCGACCATCATCTGTGTCATCACCGGATTCATCAAATGGCCAGGACTCATCACCGGCCTGGGGTTGACCTACCGCCAGGTGCCTGTCGCCCTGATTACAGACATTCACGACTGGTCCGGACTTTTAATGGCCATCCTTGCTGTTCTTCATGTATTGCAGTTCAAGGGTATGCTGAAGAGCATGGTCCGGGTACTGACACAGAGGAGAAAACCATGAAGAATCAATCCATACTACTTATAATCCAGATATTCTGTCTTTTCAGTTTTATCATCAGTACAGCTACCGTATGTGCATCGGCTGGCGAATGCCAGGATCCCATGGTAGCAGCAACAAGCGAGGAGAAGAAGGTCATCTCTGATGCATCGGGGAATGTTACCCTGATAGATGAGGATACCCAGGCAGAAGCAGACTCTCTTGCCGGGACATGTCCGAAAGGATTTCATTGCAGTTGCCCGGGATGCCCGCTTTACAGCGATATCGACGAGGATAAGTTCTGCGATCTCGGTGAAGAGTCTGAAGAATGAACGAGACCCCGGGGTTACATAAAAAACCATTATGTCAGGGTACCGTCTATGATCTTCTATGATACGAAACGGGGTATTGCTGGTTCTTCTGCTCATTATCGGAATCGGAACTGTTGGTGTAATGGCTGATGAGTCTTTAGTTCCGGACCTGGTCGGGAACTGGACCGGTACTTCTGAGGGATTTCACTCAGGATTCGGATATTTTCATGCCGGTGATTACCACTATGTTCTCAACATCGGGCAGCAGGAAGGCCGGATCTATAATGGAACCCTCACCGTGTCCGGGTTGGATCCAACCCGGGATTATCCCTTTTCCGGTGTCATCTCCCATGACATGAAGACCCTGGAGATTGCAGAATTCGGGACCGGGAAGGATACCGGGTATCTTCTGTCACCTGACGAGATGGAACTTGTCCTTCTTGTGGATGAAGCGGATAATTTCTCCGTGCTCTGTACCTTGAAAAAAGAGGATTAATCGGTCTTCCCGTTGGAAGGGGTGATCACCGGAACTGTCGGCATTGCCAGGGAGGAACAGGTCATATGCCCGACATATCGATACGTGACATACCTGCTCATACTCCTTCCTGATCCTCCCGAGCCGGGGATACAATCTTCCCGGGCTGGTAGTCGGGATGTACCTCCTGGCGTGCAAAGAACGCAAACACCAGGATGGTGATGCTGATAATGAATGCGTACAAAAACGCCTGATCAAACCCCCGGGTGAGATCCCCCATGCTGATCCCTGCCAGGGTCTCCATGGTTCCCCTGCTGATACCGATGGATGGCAGACCCTCCATGAATATGATATTGAAGAGAGCGATTCCCATGGAAAGGGGTAAAAACCGTAAAAGACTGATTAAACTTGATATCATGCCCTGGTATCTCTTTGAGACCGCGTTTATGATCATGTTTGATCCTGATGTGGTTATCGAACCGGCCCCGAACCCGATTAAAACAAGGCATAAAACCATGAACCAGTCATTGGTATCTCCCGAAACAGAGGTCAGCAGGAGATAACCGATGGCCAGGGGAATCCATGAGGCAATATTGATCGTTCTGCCGCCGATCTTGTGATACACCATACCTCCGAGGATCCCTCCGGCCATAAGGCCGATCGAGAGTCCGGTGTATACCAGCCCTACCACCGAAGGGGGATGTTCCTTCACGTACTGGAGGTAAAAGGGAACCAGGTACATGATTCCTGCCAGGGTGAAGTTCACCATGATAACCATAAGAGTAGTCAGAAGGAAATTTTTCTGTTTAAAGAGACGGATTTCAAGCAGGGGATCCGCGACATTGAGTTCACGCCATGCAAATCCGCCGAGGCAGATCCCTGCCAGCACAAAAGAGCCCAGGATTGCCGGATTAGTCCATCCAAATGCCGGACCCTTTGAGAATGCAAAGAGCAGCGAGGCCAGTCCGATAAAGATCAAAACCGCTCCGCCCCGATCAAATCCGGTTCTCGCTTTTTTGGCTGAGATATCAGGAATGATCTTCTTCCCGAGGAGGATAGTACAGATTCCTATGGGAATATTGATGAAAAAGATCCAGCTCCAGGAGAGGTACTGGGTCAGAATACCCCCGATAACCGGCCCGATTGCCATCCCCAGGGCTGCCATCGTGAAGATTGTACCCATGGCCTTTCCCCTCATCTCAAGAGGGATATAGGCGGCGATCATCCCCGGCCCGATGGCTGTTATCATGGTAGCCCCGATCGCCTGGAGAACCCTTGAAGCGATAAATACCGGGAAAGAGTCCAGGAAAACGGGCAGAAATCCACATACGAAGGATCCGAGGGTGAAGATCAGGAAACCTGACAGGAACATTTTTTTGAATCCGATACCGTCGGAGATTTTACCGAAGATGAGGACACACCCGGCCATGATGAGTATGTATACCGTCAGCACCAGGCTCGCGGTTCCAGGCAGGATATTGAAGAGTTTCGAGATCGTCGGGAGGGCAACGTTCACGATGGATGCATCCAGGGCAGACATGAAATTGGCCAGGGCTATGGTTACCATGAGGAGCGTATACCGGTTCCGGGATATATCCTGCCCCTGTGATTCCATCGCTGAAGGTTTTAAACTGAAAACATAAGTAGATTCTTAAACGCCTTATCCTCGCCTCTGCGAAAGAAATTTCATCAGGCTGGAATATCCATGCCTGATCTCCTGCCGGTATTTCTATATGCCGGGAAGCGTAACCCTATATTGACTAATCAGTCTAGACTATCCAGTCGATTACCTGAAGGGGAATATCATGCAGTACAGGAGAGTACCAAAAACCGGGGACCGGCTTTCTGCACTTGGATTCGGGGCAATGCGTCTTCCCATGAAGAGGGGCAGGATTGACGAGGAGAAAGCAACCCTTCTCCTCCGGGAGGCTATAGATAGCGGGATAAATTATGTCGATACGGCATTTACGTATCATGGCGGAGAGAGTGAAAAATTTCTGGGCCTGGCACTCCGTGACGGATACCGGGAGAAGGTCAGGCTTGCTGACAAACTCCCGCCCTGGAACGTGGAGATAAGGGAGGATATGGATAAAATCCTGGATATCCAGTTAAAACGCCTGGCAACCGATCACATCGATTACTACCTGCTGCATTCCCTGAACGGTCCGACCTGGAGACGGCTTTCCGGTCTCGGGGTTATTGAATTCCTTGAATCTGCAAGGAATGCAGGAAAGATCCGGAACATCGGTTTCTCCTTCCATGGTGACCGGAGATCTTTTAGGGAGATCGTTGATGCATATGACTGGACGTTCTGCCAGATCCAGTATAACTTTCTCGACGAGGAGAACCAGGCAGGGACAGAAGGTCTCCAATATGCTGCGTCAAAACAGATCGCGGTCATGGTGATGGAACCTCTCCGGGGTGGAGTGCTCGCAGGAAAACTCCCGGAAGAGGTCGTAAGTCTCTATGAATCAGCAGAAAAGAGGCTTTCAGCAGCTGGATGGGGTCTTTCCTGGGTTTGGAACCATCCTGAGGTAACGGTAGTTCTCTCCGGGATGAACGATACGAAACACCTGGCAGAGAACCTGGCTACCTGTGAAACTGCCCTCCCCGGTACCCTGGATGAGAAGGAACAGGAGATGATGCAAAAGGTCCAGGCAGTATTCAGACGACTCATGAAGATCGGATGCACCGGGTGCTCGTACTGCATGCCCTGCCCGTCCGGTGTCAATATTCCCCAGTGTTTTTACTTTTACAACCAGTATTACATGACCGGAGACCGGTTAATCACGAGGGGTTTTTACGCGATGCAACTCATGGGCGGCATGGGTGAACCAGCCAATGCATCGCTCTGCAGAAACTGCGGAAAATGCGAAGTGATCTGTCCCCAGCATATTCCGATACCTGATGAACTGAAGAAGGTCTCGAGCAAACTCGACGGGATATCTACCAGGATCATCTTCATGTTCGCGAAACGACTCTTCAGAATGAAAGCAGAGGATGAATAACCGGGGGAAAACCGGAACAGGGTCTGCATGACGAAACCAGATAATGAACCGGATAAACGGGAACAG
>JAJRBL010000254.1 GCA_028679485.1 Methanospirillum sp.
AATCATTTATTGCATCTTCGAGGAGGTACACGTTCCCCTTGGATGACGACATCTTTGCCCCGTTCAGAAGACCCATCCCGAAGACAACCATCCCGTGAGGGAGACACTCTTTCGGGAAGATGGAGCAGTGATGGCAGATCTGGAACGTAAGGTGGTTGGATATCAGGTCCTTGGCAGAGAAACGGAAATCATATGGATACCAGTACAGGAACTCCTTTCTCATGGCGTCGAGTCTTTCACGTTCAGGAAGACCTTCGGATTCCCTGCCCAGGAATATATAATCAAAGACCGCGGGGGTGAGAAGATTCGGATCAAAGTGTTTTATCCGTGAAGCGATGGTGTAATATGCCATGTATATGGTCGAATCGGAGAGCGGCTCAATAAGCCACTCGGGATCCCATGGCATCTTTGTTCCAAGACCAACCCGGCGGGAACATGCCCAGTCTTTCAACCAGTTAACCGTCCGGTTAAATTCAATACGCACTTCAGGGGGCACCAGGTCCATATCCTTCAGGTGATCGGTAACCTGTGCCTTCCATGCAGGATCGCTGTATTCCAGGAACCACTGGTCCTGAAGTACCTTTACGTATACCCGCGAACCGCAGCGGCAGATAACCGGGCGGGTATCAAACTCGTACATGAACCCTGAGTTATATGAACCGATGAGAAGCTCTGTTATCTCCTCCCTGGCGAATTTTACCGGTTTCCCGCCGTATTTCTCATGCATCCGGCCGGTTGCATGTTCGGCAGAATACACCGCCTGGGTTAACTCCTCGAGCTTCGGATCATCCTGGTTAATGATATCAGCTTTCTCCACCGCTTCCACGGCAGGATAATCCCCGTATCCATCTGCCCTGATGAGACCCACCGGTTTGATCTCGGTATACCTTCCCTTTCGCTGCAGATCCCGAAGAGCGATATAGTCATACGGTGCATGGGCAGGAACACTCATAACAAGACCGGTTGCCATGTCAGGATCGACAAATTCGGCAGGGAGAACCGGCACGGATCCGCATAACGGATGGATCACCGTCTTGTCCACGAGATCTGAACCCATCACGGTCCCTATCTCCGAGATCTCGCGATCCTGCAGCGCCAGTTTCTCCATCGCCTGCCTGGAGAGGATCCATTCCTTTCCGTCGACCTTTACCCTCACGTATTCGATCCCGGGGTTTATCCACAGGTTGGTTACCCCGTATATCGTCTCAGGCCGCAATGTTGCGCAGGGAATAAATGCATCCCCATAACTGAAGAGTATCAGGATGAATTTCTGGATCTCTGCCTTATCTCCTTCGAGGAGGTCGTGATCCCCTACCGGGTTCTCATCCTGGGGGCAGTACCTGACCGGGTGAGCACCCTTGTTGACATGCCCTGCCTCCCTGAGATGGCTCCATTGCCACTCGATAAACTTGCTGTAGGTAGGTTCGACCGTGGTAAACCTGCGTGACCAGTCGATCGAAAGACCCGCCTGTGTCATCACCCGTTCGTATTCATTTGAAAAATGGTTGACGATATTGAGGGGATCGACAAAGGTGTCGAGTACATCCTGGGGGACACGGTAGAGATCCCGGTACAGCTTGATCGCAGACTCGTCTTTCCGTGCTATTCGTTTGGATATTCCGATGACCGGTGCCCCGGTTACATGGAAAGCCATGGGATACAGGACTTCCCGTCCCCGCATTCGCCAGAACCTTGCAATAACATCCGGGACAATATACGTTCTGCCATGGCCGACATGCATTGCTCCGCTCGGGTAGGGGTATGCGACGGTCAGGTAGAATTTCTCTTTCTCTGAAGGGGTAGCGATAAAGACGCCGTCCCATTTCTTTCGAATTGAGGCCTCGAGTGCCGGTGTCTCTTCAGTCATGCCTCACCTCAAACGGTCTTCAGCCTGATAGGCTCGCCTTCGTTATACCGCCGCAGCATCTCCTGGGCTATCGTACTGTTTTTCGCGAGATGAATCTCCCCCAGGTCGTTAACCGTTGCGGTAAAGAGGTACTCCCTTCCGGCGAAGACATCAACGATGCGGCCGGTATTATCTGGGGAGATTATCGAGAGCTGCTTTTTGTCGATCCGCACCTGGAGACCGTCTCCGAGGGTCAGTTCTTCCCGTTCGACCTGAACCGGTACCTGTGCCTTAGCTTTCTTCGCAAGTTCGGATGAAGGCCTGATATCTATGCCAACTCCTACTTTGTTAACGATTGCTGCGATATTCTTCCCGCCCTTTCCAATCGCGGCAGGCACATCGCGATCATCGATATACACCACCGCCTTGGTTGCAGAGAGCATCTCCACGCTCACTTCACCGCCGGTATATCTCCCGATTTCACGCTGGATATCGCGTTCGGTAATAGACCAGGCTGAAGTCTCTTCCTCCTCCTCGTCTCCTTCATCCTCTTCAGTATTCTTCTCCTCATCGACTATCTTTTGTGGCTCTGCCGATCTGACGGTCTCTGACGGAGGGACATACTCTTCAACGGTTTCAACTGATGCTTCTTCCTCTTCGACAGGCAGAACGATGGTCTCTGTACCGAACCGGAAGATCTCAAAGATGGGAAGACCGCTTTTAACATCTGATACCGTGGTTACCGGCCGGATCTGCATCTCGGGATCGATTCCTTCCGGGACCTTCATCGCAAACGATGTTGAACAGATCTGATGAATCTGCCCGTCCCTGACATAGATCATGCTTCCGAATATCTGTGCCAGTACCGAGAAATCAAGCCGGTCTGCAAACCGCTGAAGTGCTTCATGGGGCGAGACTGCATGGATGATCCCGATCATCCCGATTCCTGCCAGTCTCATATCAGCAAATACCTCGAAGTCCTCATTTCTCCGGAGTTCGTCGAAGATTACAAAATCGGGACGGACAAGGAGGAGAACATCAGCCGTGTTGGCCATGCTTCCGTCAAGAGCACTGTACTGGGTAATCTGGTCCGGAACAAGCATCTCTCTCGGTTGTTCCATCGTCTTGATGATACACCCGATGTCACAGAGATATGTTGCGATCGCCTGGGCAAGGGTGGTCTTCCCGCACCCCGGGGGGCCGGTGATGAGTATCCCCGGCTTCTCCCCCCGAAGCATCTGTTTTATCAGGTCAGATTCGTCGTAATCCTCCAGGGAGAGATCGATGATAGGCCTGACTGCGGTTACCTCCATGCCATCTGAAAAAGGGCGACGGGTAATCGAGATGCGCATGGATCCGATCTGGACAACCGTCACTCCCCGCTTTTCAATCTCGATAAATCCATCGGGATCGCGTTTGGCACGCTCGAGGATCTCCTGGGCCATTATCCGGAGTTCGTACTCGGTACAGAGCTGTTCCCGGATGGTCATGGTTTCGGTCTTCTGGATTGTCCCTTTCCGTGCAATAGGCTTTGCACGTTCTTTCAGGTAAATCGCAATGGTATGTTCATCAAAAAACTGATCGATTGCCAGGGGAGTGAAATCTTCCACCTGGGGAC
>JAJRBL010000255.1 GCA_028679485.1 Methanospirillum sp.
ATATTTTAGTCCCTATTTTATTTATACACGTGCCCCATTGGTGATGGGAACACGATATAATGATCCCCGGGTTTGGATTTTCCCGGACCGATTCCGGTTACCGGCAGTGTTCTGAGGGTTATCTGACTCATACAATTTGAAAAGGGCAATTTCCGGGAGGATGAAGGCCTTATCCACAATATGCGACTGGAACACGGGCAGTAAATCCTGTCCGCCCGGAGAGAAACATACCCTGTATTGTCAACCGATCAGGATCCGGGATTTTATCAGACCGTTCGGGGAAGCCACCCGGACAGGCATTATGCAGGTATTGACGTGCTCAAAGCGCATAAAACCAGGGATGGAAAGGAGTAATCACAGATTACGGTGATCGATCAGGTACAACAGCCATAGCAGTTTTACCTCTGGTAGCATGATAACGGGAAGATTCATGACGATTTTAAGAGCGGATCAGTACGAAAAATCAAAGGCGGCACCGAAAAGACAACTACGACTGAAGAGCATCTTCTCTACCTGGAAGGAATTAGGGAGGATGACTGAAGCGGCATCTTCCAGCGGGGATAAGACCAGGATTGACATCTTTTGTCCGTGAGATTAATATCTTTACCTGCCTCTTGTAGAATCGATACCCTTCGGATCTGGTAGGCCTTGTCTGGACCACATCTGAGAGGATGGGAGTCCTGAGCTCTGCCCGGATTGCATGTTCAGGAACGACATCAACAGGTTCTTTGAAAATTATCCCGGTATCACTACTTATAACAGTATAAAAAGGAGGGGGTTTTCCCGGTGAATGATCTGTCGATGACTACTCGGGTTTTCTCCCGGTCATGAGAAATATCGTGAAGTCACGGGTTTCACCGGAAGGTGACAATCTCTGCATGATTGCTGCGGTCTGGTACCTAATCGAAACGAAACCTGCCGCTTCAAGATGATTCTTCATTATGGATCGGTCGAACCCGAAGTGGAACACCCCCTCGTTCGAATCGTGGAATTTTCCGCCGTCGCAGTCAAGATCGATAACCGCTACCTGACCGGATGGTCGGGTGACTCCTGCCATCGCTTTCAGGAGGAATGGTAAATCCTTGATATGATGGAGCGTCATACTGCTGACAACAAGGTCGTACTCGCCGGAAAACAAAACCCCCCGGGTGATGTCAGCCAGACGCGTCCTGACATTGGTGATACCCTGCTTTCTTATCTTTGTATCAAGGACATTGAGCATCCCCTGCGAGCTGTCGATGCCCGTAATACTCCGGACTAACGGCTGGATTCGGAGTGTCAGCAACCCAGTTCCGCACCCGAAGTCCAGTACATCCATCTCCGGTGTCAGCGACACCATCTCGCTGATCGCCTGTGCTACATCGTTCGCCAGCTTCACCCGACCCGGTTCCTTATCCCATGTCGCAGCTTCAGAATCGAAGTTTCTCTTCTCCCCATTCAGGGCATTCCCTGAACCGGAGTTTCGTTTATTTGTTTCCGTTGTCATGGCTGGAGCAGCCTCTTGTAATAGAAACTCGTCAATTGATCCTTGTATCATGGGTTTTTCCGGCTGCTGCCCTGCCGACAGCGATCTCGAGAATGCATGGCGCGATGATCTTGAACGGGAAGTACACGAGGTCACCTCCCCGGTTTTTGATGATGTTGCCGAGATGATGAAGGTCATTGCAAACCCACTCCGTATCAAGATCCTGTTCCTTTAGGAGAAGAAGGACCATTCTGTGTAATGGCGGGGCGAATCCCCTAGGATAGGGAAAAAATAGCCTGGTGGTATCATACCTATGATGGAAAAATGATGTGCTCCCAGGTCAGGTACGATGCCCTGCCAAACGTTGCAGCCACCGGACACCGCCGGGTCATAATATCCCGGATGACCTCGTCGGCATACTCGTTGCCGATATCCCCGGTTAAGGTAAAGGTGACGTGAAGCGTATCGAACAGGGTGGGCGGTGTCGGCCTGCGGATTCTATTGACAGTGACATTAATGTCCTTCACATCAACATGGTCCTTGTTGATCATGATCTCGATGATCTCATGAATAACACAGCCTGCAAGGGCAGAGACAAACATATCCATCGGTCCAGGAATCTTCCCGGAAGCCATGAGTTCATCCGTTGCGGCCATGGTAATCCTGCAGTTGGCAGGAGTTGTTGCAACAAGGATATCCGCTTTCTTATCCCAGGTTGCATGTATCTTCATCGGGGGTAGTCCCACGAGTGGGGCACAGGTATGTGTTTCTGAACTTTTTGCATTACTCATAGTGATTACTCCTCCTCATCCTCTGACATAATCATTGGATCCGGATGACCCTGCCACAGGATATGTTTCAATGATCGGTGCGGGACTTATATAATCTCAAAGCCGTTTTTCAAAGATCTTTGAAAATGGTATTTTCTGGTGTTCCAAAACCCAGGTTGAGAGATAGTTACTGCTCCTCCGTAGTACCCACATTCACATACCTCAGAAGGGGACAAAAGTCAGCCATGAGCCTTCGGCCCGCAGATGATGATGAAACAGTCTGAAAAACTTCAAATTGAGGTTTATTCAGAGTATTTCATGAAAGGAGGTATTGTGTTGTTATGCGAGTGCAGCGATCGTGTCATCCAGGTTATGCCAGGTCGGAAAGCATCAGCCTCATAGGATAAGAGGGGGACTGAATCACGGGTAAATCGGACCGAATAGAGTTCCCCGCTCTCGTGATGACACGTGGCTGCAGTTGAACCGGTCCTCTGAGCTCTTGGGACAGAGTGCCACTAATTAGCGGTATTCAGGGCGGTGGTGGCAATAATGGTGCTAACATCAGTGATAGGCAGGATCCGGAGCCTTGATGCCGAGCGGAGGTTTTCCGAGGTGCAATCTGTGGCGGAGGAGCGAAGCGGTGAGGAGCCACAGGTTGCTCCGAGGGATACCCTCAGGGGCGGGTCAACCAGCAACCAGCGAACTGATGCCCTCCGAGTGAAACGAGGAGCCGGAGCGGAGCGAAGGGGAGGCATGAGTGAGCGACACCAGGTCGGGAAGGGAATAAGGAAAGAGAGAGGCGGTGACACCGGTGCCGACCGCTTGACCTCACGGACGGGGAAGAGAGCGGAGCGAACGACCGGACGGGAGAGTCAAGTTACCCGCGAACACCCCACAGACCCGGAGCGGAACAGTATTCCCGACGAACGAGGACCGGAACGAAGTGAGGACCACAGAGAGGAGGGATTTCTGTGCAGCGGAGCAGAACCAGTGGAAGCAGACCCGAGTGCCTCCAGAGTGACCGGAAGGAGGAGGCTGTCCGGCTTGCCGGTCTGCCGAACGACTGGAGGAAACGATCAGAGGAGTATGTCACGAAGCGAAGCGGAGTGATAATGCGACTTTCCCCTCCAATGTAATTTGTGAAAGGGTGGCCTCTGGAGGAGCGAAGCGACGGGGTGCGAGCCGAGCCAAAGGCGTCCCTACAGCAACGGGTCCCCCCTCTCCCCTGGGGTTTGGCCTGGGGAGAGGGGTCGGGGGTGAGAGGCAGGGTCACAGGGGTGTGTTGTGCTGGCCAGTTATATCACAACAATATCTATCTAAACCTGGAATTACCGGCTCTTCCGAATATATGCCTGGTCAGGATGAGTCTTCTTATCAGGATACCGGGGATCCAGAAGACCCTTCTGCACCATCGGTCTGATGTAGTAATCGCGAATAGATTTTTCAGTTCGATGGAGGATGAGAGCAATATCA
>JAJRBL010000256.1 GCA_028679485.1 Methanospirillum sp.
TATCGTGAAGGGAAACGGCAGGGATCCCTGGTGATCTTCAGGGATAAAAAAAAGCAGTTCAAAGTCACCTCCCCCGTAAAGAGCTGCATCGAGAGCCCGGGATCTCTCTGCATCTTCAGGTACGGGGATCCGTGAAGAGATAATCTCCATTCCTATCCCTGAAATATCCCCTATATCATACAGGGAAAGGGCAAGCCCGTCGCTGATATCCATCATGGCGGTCACGCCTGCCTTCCTGGCCGCGATACCCTCCTGGATCCGCGGCTGCGGTTCGCAGAGATTATTCCAGAATCTCCTGTCACCTTCAAGACCGAGAATTGCCCTGCCGAGTATACCGGTTACTCCGATCAGATCCCCGGGTTCTGCCCCTCTCCGCCTGACTGGAGAGCCGTCACGGACGATCCCTATCCCGGTGGAGACGATGGTCAGTTCCCCGTGGGCATCAAGATCCCCTCCTGCGTATACTGCCCTGTACGTTCTGCAGCAGGCATCTGCTCCCCTGACGATCTGTTCCAGCCTCTCTTCCCTGTCAAGTCCTATAGCCAGGAATACCTGAACCGGTTCTGCTCCCATTGCCGCGATATCACTGATAGTCACCGCAACAGACATCCATCCGATCTGCCAGTCGGTCATACCGCCGGGAAAGTCGGTCTTCTCATGGAGCATATCGGTAGAAGTTACCAGCGAATAATCCCCAAGGTGAAGGACAGCACAGTCGTCGCTGCAGGTCTCATCACCGGTAACCCTTCTGATGGTCCCGAGGAGTGCCCTGTCATCCATGCTATCTCCCATGCCTTTCCCGTTCTGCAAGATACTCTTTCATCAGTCCGTTCAGCATCTCCTCTCCCTTTCCTCTCCTGAATTCAGCCAGTTCGTCATTCCATGTCTCGATGGCATCCTCCAGCCGCTCTTCGTCACAGGAACCGATCTCTCCCTTTACCTGGACCTGAAGATCGCGGGAACAGACCAGGGGCAGTTCCTCCTGATAAAAGACATCCCTGAGTTCGTGACTGATGCTCTCAACAATTTTTTCGTTGATAACAACGGCATAAATACCGTATTTTGTAATTTCATGAATAATCCCCTTTCCCCATGATGAAAGGCTTGTGACATACAGGACGTCTCCTGCTTGTATCCCCATCCTATCCGAGAGAAGACGGACACTCTCCCGGGAGAGATCCGGGAGAACCTTCATCATCCGGGTTCCCAGGGGACGACCCTCCTCTTTTGTCTCCTTTATTCGTTTCAGGCGTCTCTGAAGTTTTTTGTTGTTCCGTTCCTCGTGCCTGAGCCTGACTTTGAGATTGGCGATGATCTGATCCCGTCTGATGATCTCCGGCTCCTTGTTGATACCGCTCTCACGTTCAGCTTTTAAGGCAGATATCCGGCCGAGCAGTCTTCGGTTCTGCCTTTTCAGTTCCTCTGTCTCTTTCTGGAGATCTGCAACCAGTTCCCTGAGATCCTTCACTTTTCCATCAAGGATCCGGACCCGTTCGTCTGAGGAGTCAAGAATGATCTCTGGTTTCTTCTCCTCGGTCTTTATCCTCGTGTCCTTCCCGGCCGAAAGGATCTGTTCGAGAGACTGTCCCCGGATAATCCCTGCTTTTACCTCGTCGAGGTCTACCCCGGGGGGGGCCCGCCTGAGGATTATCGAGAATTTATGCTTCCAGAACCGGTATGCTTCCAGTGCTGCCGTCAGGGCATCGCGCTCGTGGTCGTTGCCGTACGGGAATTTACCTGCAAGTTCATACTTTGTCTCAACGCTGATATCCTGTCTCGGGGTATGGGGTACAGCCTGGAATGCACGCCTGATCTTCTCTACCGTGAAGGGCATCGGTACGACATCTGATGCGATTACTACCGGCTTTCCCAGGGACCAGAGGAGTTCGATGACATCTGCCATCGTCATCTGGCGCGAACTATGAAGCCTGATGAGTTCGCCGTTGAGGTCGAGGACTGCTATACCTATCGTGGTGCCGGGATCAATACCTACGATCAGGTATTTTGGCCGCACCGAGAGGGGACGATACTGGATCCGCTCCAGTCTCTTTCCCGAGAGGCGTACCTGGACATCCCCTCCCCGCGATGAGGAAACCGGGATCTGGTCCCGCTGTTCGCGAACGTGGAATATTACCCTGGATACTCCACCGAATGCCTTGTACTCCTTCTTCCAGTACTGGATTCCTTTCGTCTGGAGTCCGTGTTCAACCTCACGGGCATACCTGAGAACGTTTCCATGGATCTTGCGTGCGTACCTGTTCTGGCTCCATCCTCCCTTGCCAGGAGAACGGTTGCGGGTAACTGCTATTTCCGTCTCCTTTTCAAAGGCTACGACCTCCACCCCTGCTCCGAAATATGCTACCAGGGCTATGGCCCGTGCTTCTGCAAAGGGATCGAAACGGTCAAAGGTGATGTTGAACCGCGAAGCTATCTGCACCAGGCCGGTCTGCCGCTCTCCCCCGGTAACTGCCACGAACCGTGTCCGCGATGGGAGTTGTTCCAGAAAACGGTAGATATCCGGGGTATGCGGGGCGACTTCCTGGACCGAGTCGACAGCGAGGATATCAGGTTGGAACCTGCGGACTAGCTGTATGAGCCGGTGGAGCGATACGGTCATCTCCTTTGAGACAATCCCGTCCTCCGAGATTATCAGGGCGTATCTGGGCTGAACGGTTCGTGAACGGACCGAGCCGGTTATCAGGTCGATGCCAAATATCTTCACCCGGTCACCAGGTTCATGATCTCTTCGATATCAGAGATTATCTTATACCGCCGCCTGAAAAAGGCACTGATCGTCTCGAGATCATGCCCCAGTATTTCGGACGCGTTTTCATGGGAAGGGGGTACCCATTGAGGCCAGTCGATGATCCAGATCTTCTCTCCGTCATACATGATGTTGTACTCCGAGAGATCGCCGTGGATATATCCGGCTGCATATGCGGTGCGAACCTGTGAGAGTATATTCTTAAGCACATACCCAGGATCGGCAAGGGTGCAGTCACTCAGGCGTTCTCCTGCGATATAGGTCATGGCGATTACATTCCTGTTTATTGCGAGGGGTACAGGAACATGAATGGATCTCTCGAGTGCATGGAGGGCAAGGTACTCCTGCTCTGCCGAGAAATGGGATGCGATTACCCAGGGACAATGTCCTTTTTCCGGGAGGTATCTCCGTCCCAGCCTGACGGTCTGAAAGGATCGCTGTCCTATCCGGTGCAGCTTGAGTATCACCGGCCCGGTTCCGAGTGCCTCGTAGATAAGGGATTCTTTTCCCTCACCGATGCGTGAACCGAGCGCACTAATAACGCCCTTTTTTACCAGGTGCGAGACCGCAAGGGTGTCATATCCGTTGAATACGAGCGTGTACCCGGGATAAGGCACCTGGGTAAATTTTACCATCCCTTTTTCCATCAGTTTCGAGAGCCTGAACTGGGTTTCGCCTGCAGAAAAGCGGCTGTTCTGAATAATCTCCTCGACAGGAACCCAGGAAAAACGGCCCATCAGGTATTCGATGGACTGGAGAATACGAAGTTCGTAACGATGAAGGGATTTGATATGGTCTGCCGAGAGATGCATCTGCTTATGGTTTTATAGCCCCGGCATGTTATACCCAATGGCATAGTTGTTCAGATGAAAACCCGTTGTGATCGCTGTTCTGAGCCCGCGGTACTCTTCCAGCGGTATTCAGGAAGGTATCTGTGTGCTGCGCATCTCGCTGAGGATATCATTTCACGGGTAAAAAGGACAATCCGTGCCCAGGGAGGTCTTGGCAGAAAAAACCGGTTCGTTCTCATACCCGGAGGCGATGCATTTATCCTGCTTGTGTACCTCTTCGGACAGATAACCGGGATGAGACCAGACACCAGGGTGGTAATCCTGAACACCGGAGGATACGTCCCGGAATTATCAGTCCTTACTGCCCTTCTCCCGCCGGGAGTCCGGGTTCAGGTACAGGATATTCCGCCGGAAAAGACCGGAGAGGTGATACAGGCACACCAGGCTGATCGCATCCTGTCTGCTGAAAGTCTTGAAGAGAGTGCCGCGCTGGTACTTGGTGCCATTCTGACCGGCAATTCTTCTTCTCTCGTCTCTCCTCCGGTGCATCATGAGTACGTTCATCTTTTTCCCCTGCGGGAGATTCCCGAAGAAGAGATCGATCTCCTCGTCTCGTACTATGCTCTGCCGGGTGCAGTTCAGGAGAAAAAAGAACCCTCTTCAGCACGGCTTTTGCTTGATGCTCTCGTCCGGAAGCACCCCTCAGTTCCGTTCTCCGTTATCAGGTATGCAGACAGGTTACAGAACTGCATGAACCAGCAGCAGCCCTGAAAGGATTCGTCCGCATGGTTTCAGGGACAACTCCAGAGCGGATACCGGGCATACAGGTTCACCGTTGAGGGAAAGTACCCTTTTCACCGGGGTACACCAAATGATGTACCATCATGACAACAGAATCATTACCAGATCTGAACGATATTCTCGCTCTTCTGAAAGAATCCCTCCGGTCGAGTGGTGCATCAGGATTTGTGCTCGGGCTTTCCGGGGGGGTTGATTCTGCAGTCGCTGCAGCCCTCTGCACCCGGGCAGCAGGTACCGGTGCAGTCCGGGGTTTTTTTCTTCCCAGTATGGTCACCCGGACGGATGATGCAGAGGATGTACACATGCTCGGGGATCTCCTCGGGATAGAGGTCAGGACGATTCCTATTGGGCCTATCATCGATCGTTACCGCGATATTCCGGGTTTTCTTGAGACACCCTATCTCGTAGGAAACCTCATGGCCAGGACCAGGATGACCCTGTTATACTATCAGGCAAATGCATCAGGCATGCTTGTCTGTGGCACCTCCAACCGGACCGAGTTCCTGCTCGGGTACTGTACGAAACACGGTGATAATGCTGCCGATGTCCAGCCAATTATCCATCTTTTGAAGTCAGAAGTCTGGGGTCTTGCGCGGATCCTGGACCTTCCTGACCGGATTGTTTCAAAAGCGCCAAGTGCCGGATTATGGCAGGACCAGACAGACGAAGGAGAGATTGGCATGTCTTACGAGGTTATCGATACCGCAATCCGGAACCTGGAGAACCGGTCATGGATACCGGAAACCGATGATGAGAGGATGGTGCTTGAGAGGATCCGGAAGGCTGCGCATAAACAGTATCCGGCTCTTCAGGTGAAGAGGTAAAGGTGCGAGAATTCCCGGAGGAATTCCCCGGGACGATTCAGGAACCGGAGAAGTTTTTCATCTCCCACGCATCCGTAGAGATCGCTTTGCGGAAACGGTTTGGGAAGGGTTTTTCCTGTTGCCTCAATTATCCGGATCTCCGGTATTCTATCGGGATAATGCGTATTTTTCCCGATTAACCCGTCGGAAAAGAGGTAATACGCAGCTCCCCGGAGTTTCTCAAAGGGGAGATAATCGCTTGTGAATGAGGATGATACCAGGTTTGCCATAAGCAGGGTTTTATCAGACGGATTTACGGTTACATGTCCGTACCCGGGAGGAATCAGCACCAGGTCTCCTGAATGTGCCTTGACCAGGATGAGGTCTGAGAGATCCTGTTTCTGGAGCAGGTACAATGCATCTCCTTCCAGGACCTCGTAGATCTCCGGGTAAGATACCCCGTCCGGGGAAAGGGGATGATAATGTCCTTTCGTTTTGATCCATTCGCCACAGATGATTCTTGCGGGAATCCTGGTCACATCATACCTGATATGGTTTGCAGACAGCCATTCGCGGTCCTCTTCATCCTTTGCAACAGCCCGGAACATCTCGTACGCCTGCCCTTTGCACGAGCACTCCGGATCAGCAAATACTGCTCTCAGTTCAGTAAAACTCCGGACGTCCGGGTTTGTCAATGGGAGAGCCTGCATGCCTCTCCATGATTCCTGGAAATACTAATACCTATGCCCATCAGAGATCGGAGACGTACTGCATGGTCGCAATATCGGTCAGTCCTTTCATGGCCTGCATCTGTACCTGTATCCCCTCTTCCCTGAGTGCCGCTATCCAGTTCGTTCCTCCGAGGGCTGCAAGGCCCATGTACTGGGGGTCGACAGCAACCCCCAGGCAGGGCGTGTTCGGGAGGCCGAGATCAAGAATTCCGGTAAAATATCCCTCGGTTAACTCATCGAGAATCTCTTCCACCTGTTCTTCCGCCTCCATGTGGCATTCACGGATATTTCCAAGAAGACTTCCGTTCCCATCCTTCATAACCTGCAAA
>JAJRBL010000257.1 GCA_028679485.1 Methanospirillum sp.
CCAATCCCGCTAAAAAGAAAGATCGACGAGGTAGTTACATGGGCTGTTTAGAGTCTCTCCCGTACGAAGTAATCCTCTCGAAGATCTCCTTCAAGGAAGCGAGGGAGTATCTGGCACGATACCCGGAGAAGTATGATGTGGAGCCTGGATACAAGATGTTTGATGTCAGGATTATCGGCGTCCCTCCCATCCGGGTTGCGGTTGACAGTGATGCTCTCATATTCCCATTCACCAAACCATGCCACGGTACGTTCCTTGTCCGTGTTCCTCTGGCTGATGAAGAAATATCCCGGCTCCGTGACCGTGAACGGAAAAAACAGAAAAAATGAGACCCCATGTCCTGATTAATGTGGCGATAAGTGCTGATGGAAAGTTATCCACCCGCGAACGCCGCCAGGTAAAAATCTCCGGCCGGACTGATTTCGAGAGGGTCGACCACTTAAAAGCCTCCTGTGATGCAGTCATGGTTGGAATCGGAACAGTTCTTGCCGATGATCCATCGCTTACCGTAAAATCGGCAGATCTCATCGCTGAACGCGTGAGGTCAGGAAAGCCCGAACATCCGGTCCGTATCGTAATCGACAGCAGGGGGAGGTTGCCGCCTGATGCAAAAATACTACATAAAGGATTGGGAAAACGGATCGTCGCGGTGACTGAATCGGTCTCTCCTGACAGGATATCGGTTCTCTCTCCATATGCTGATATCATCCTGGCCGGATCCCGGCAGGTCGATCTTGAAATTCTCCTCGAAAGACTTTATGAGGCTGGTATACGGCGTCTGATGGTCGAAGGGGGAGGAACCCTGATATGGGGTCTCTTCTCTGCGGGACTTGTGGATGAGATCTCCACATTTGTCGGAAATATGATAATCGGCGGAAAGGATGCCCCCACCCTCGCTGATGGCGAAGGATTTGTAACTGAAAACCATTTCCCGAGGCTTTATCTTGATTCGGTAACCCCTCTGGATGAAGGGGTCATGATCCACTGGAAAGTCATCAAATAATTCTCTATTTTACAAATTCTTGAAGTGATGGGGGTTTATTTTTCAGTTCTCCGGCTATGAAATGCAGATGCGGTACTTTATCCCGTATCAGGTGAGAGATACTCACGATGAAGGTGTGAAAGAGACTATACTTATCGTTGAAGATAACCCGGTTATTGCCGATTTAATCTCATGGCGCCTTTCAGAAATGGGATACCAGGTTGCGGGGACGGCTGAGGACAGTACAGAGGCAATCAGCCAGATAGAACTGCATAAACCCGCCCTTGTACTGATGGATATAAATCTTCCCGGGGAAAAGGATGGCATAGACACGGCAACGGAAATAATTGACAGATACAATATCCCCATCGTATATATCAGTTCCATTCTCGATGCTCCCGTCATGGAACGGGCAAAAAAGACCAAACCTCGTGGATATATTGTAAAACCGTTCACCGATAACCAACTCCGTGCCACCGTTGAGATGGCATTGCAGAGTTAACCGGTTACACCATATCCAGGAAATTTTTCAGTATTGAAAGCCCGGTCTCACCACTCTTTTCAGGATGAAACTGAACGCCAAGTGCTGTTCCATTCCTGATTGCCGAGGCAAATGGACAGATATATTCGGTTGCTGTTACGCAGTACCGCTCCGGTGTGTCTGCCCAGTAGGAATGAACAAAATATACATACGAGTTATCAGGAATTCCCTCGAACAAGGGATCCTCCGGATGCGTTACTGCAATCTGGTTCCATCCCATGTGGGGAATTTTATATCCCGGCGATTCGGGAAACCGTTTAGCGGTCCCGGGAATCAGGCCAAGTCCTTCGTGCAGCCCATGTTCTTCAGAGTATTCCATCATCATCTGCATGCCAAGACAGATACCAAGGATCGGGACATGTCCTTCTGCTTCGATGAGCGTTGAGGCGAGATCTGCCAGCTGGTTCATCCCCTCGTGAAATGCCCCGACACCAGGCAGGATTATCCCGTCCGCAGCCTTTATCTCATCGAGATTATGGGTTACGGAGACGATCCCTCCGGCCTTCTCCACGGCCTTGCTCACGCTGCGCAGGTTTCCGAGACCATAATCAACAATCACGATACTGCTCATGATGCCAAATCACCCCGTTTTCTCCATTCCCCCTCGGTTATCCAGGACTCGGAAAGGTTGTGTTTCTCCCGCCATTCATTCAGTTTGGCTTCCCATGCCTTCCAGAGTTCAGGATGGACGGCCCGGATTCGTTCTAGGACGGCGAGATCGCTGGCAGGACACATGTAACATCCCATCCTGTCAACCCCGTGTTCGTACATGGCATTGTATGGGGCCTTCTCCCTGAAGATGTACAGCCATACATGAAGGGCAGTCCAGGTATGGATAGGTGCAAGGCAGATCTGGTTTTTCACATAGGCGTTTCTCCAGACCCTTGGATTTTTCATCCGGGAGAATGACTCGTATTTACGCTGTCCGACGAAAGAGACACACTCGCCCCAGTTACTATCGATGAATCTGCGTAACGGCTCAAGTTTGGCAGTCCTGCAACACCACCGGTGATCAACTGCCGGAGGACCCTGGATGTCGAACTCACGCCATAATTCTCCGCCGGTGTCAATCCGTTCGCACTCCAGGTCGTACCGGTCTGTCACCGCCCTGATATTCTCTTCTGTCTCGGGGAACTCAAGGCCGGTATCAATGTACAGGATGGGTGTCTTTTTGTACGTGTTCA
>JAJRBL010000258.1 GCA_028679485.1 Methanospirillum sp.
ATTAGTATCAGGCCGAACTTTTCCAGTGCCTGGGAAAATATGGGTACCGCGTATTTTGATCTCGGCCAGTTCAACGAATCCATTGCTGCGTATCAGAATGAAACGAAATATGATCCGGATAATGCGGTCGCATGGTATTACCTGGGGACAATATACGAAAAAACCAATGACATCCCTTCGGCAGTAGATTCGTATGAAAAAGCGATAAAGATTGAACCGAACCTCACCATGGTAAATGACCGGCTTGAGGCAGCAAAGAGAAACATGTCATCCTCATATTCCCCCTCTGCAACCCTGGTTGCCAAAGACAACAACTCCGGAACATCAAGTCTCCTGTCAGGTATTTTTGGATTAGTGAAACCGTAACTTCCCTCTAATCATTTTATATCCCCGTGCCGGTCAGTGATGATATGAGAAGAATCATCACCGGCTGGTGTACCAGGTATATGAGAAGGGATCTCTTCCCGATTACGGTGAACGGAAAAAAAAACCGGGGTATTTTCCCTATTATCCATCGTTGTTCCCCTTTTGGATAGATAATTCTGCCTGCAGACAATCCTGTCAGGAATACGGCCAGCCAGGGGATCAACGGTGTATAGTCTATGGAAAAGAAATTTTCCGGATGAATTCCTCCTGGTGCCATCCAGAGAGGTCCGTGAGGAAGAGGAACAAAAAAAGCCACGATACTTATTATCGCGGCTACGAGCAGTGAATAATTGCCTGCCTTGTAAAAGAGCGGGGTGAGGACAAGGGCGGTTCCGATAAGAGAAAGAATACCAAATACCACGTATCCTTGCCCGCCGAGATATATCCAGGTCACCGCGGTGATCCCGATTCCGATGAGGATCAGTTCACCGCCCCGGTACAAAAATGAGATCGCCTGTTTTTTCGTTCCGGTGGTTTTTTCTGCCTTGATATGAGCGGATATACCCGCGATGAATATAAAAAGGGATGCCGTAAGGAGCCCGATTATTCTTAAAGGACCTGAAAACGGGTCTGGTCCTTCTACTCCGAGAAATGAAAGATCTACGAAAAAGTGAAAAAAGATCATCATACTGACTGCCAGTCCCCGGAATGCATCCAGTTCAGGATATCGTCCGCGGTCTGGCACCATGATCCCGATCAAACCTGGCTTTTACCGCAGACTGGGCAAAATCTGGCTGATACCGTGATTCGTGATCCGCAATGGATGCAAAACCGTGTTTTCCCTTTTCCACTTCCTGAAGGAAGAAGAATTTTTCTCTGGATCCTGACCGGTGAGATATCAGGCTTTTCGATGAATATATGAACAGAACCCTCAGGTTGGGTCGGTAGCACCAGTCGCTGTTTCTCCGCAGGTTTGGTCTCCTGTATCATAATCCGGGGAGGAGATTTGGGAGTCGAAACGGGAACCTCCGGTACTGGAACAGGTTTGTCAGGTACCTGAACCGGCTCACTCTCAATCTCCTGTGCCGGACTTTCATTCACCTGAGGTACCGCTTCCGGTACTGCCTCTGTTACCTGTTCCTGTACAGAAGGTTCAGGTGTTGGAGGCGGAACAGTCTCCGGTTCGATAACAGGCTGGGATATAGCAGGTTCTTCCTTTTTTGTCTCTGGCTGTTTTACCTCAGGTTCAGGGGGATATCCGTTGATGATGGTAAACCATTCCCTGCACTCAGTTTCAGGTTCTGCTATAAGTCCGGTGAAGATCAGTCGCATCAGTCGGCTCTGGCCTCCTACTTCCATGGATACAGCAAGTGTCGGGCGGTTCCTTTCATCCCTTTCCATTACTGCTCCTTTCACCATTAATGCAGGGATCTCCTTTGCGATAAGCCCGGAACTCTGTTGTGCACTATCTATGAGTACCAGGCGGTCGCTGGTATAAATTGCGAGGAAATTGTAATCCTTTATCCTGATTCCATCACAATACCGGATCATACTCTCGCCAATCTCAAGTATCCGGAACGGATTAAACTTCCCTCCCCCTGGTTCATCGGTATCTGTTCTGCCTCCCCGAATATTATCCATCAATGACATTTCATCTGCTCCCTGATAAATCCCGGAATCTGGGAAAGTCTCTCGGCAACCGGCACACCAAGATCCCGGAGCCGTGATATCTTTGCGTTTGCATCGCCTTCCCCGCCGGTAACGATAGCACCGGCATGACCCATCCGTTTCTCAGGAGGGGCTGTGGTTCCGGCAATGAATGCGACCACGGGAAGATCTGCGGCTTTTGCTCCTTCCTCTTCCAGGTTTCCGCCCAGTTCACCCAGGATAACCACCGCTTCGGTGAGAGGATCATCCGCAAACCTGTCCAGAACATCAGCAAATGTCTGGCCGATAATGGGATCGCCTCCTATCCCTATGATGGTACTCTGGCCGATTCCTGCGCGCGTGAGTTCGTGTACAACCTCATAGGTCAGTGTGCCACTCCGTGATATGACCCCTACTGAACCCCGGGATGCGAGGTGAGCCGGCATGATCCCCATGCTAATCTCTCCCGGAGAAAAAAGACCCGGACAATTCGGCCCGATTACTTTGCATCCACGAACCTGTGCATAGGTTACTGCCCTCATGACATCATGGACCGCGATATGTTCGGTGATGGTGATAACGAGGTCAAGGCCTGCATCAGCTGCTTCCATGATCGAGTCCCCTGCCGCAGACCCCGGGACAAAGAGAACTGCAGCAGAGGCATCCTGTTTTTCAGCGGCCTCCATGATGGAGTTGTACACGGGGACATTATGAACCTCCTGTCCTCCTTTTCCCGGGGTAACCCCGGCAACTACCCCTCTGGCACCGACTGATCTCGCATACATGTTCATGCGGTTGATATGGAATGATCCCTGGTTTCCCGTTGCTCCACTGACAATAACCCCGGTCTTTCTATCTGCATAAATCATGAAGCGGCCTCCACAGCAGCCGAGACCGCTTCTTCCATGGTATCCAGCATGCGATATCCCTTCGAATAAAGCAGTTCTTTTCCTTCGGCTTCATTGGTGCCGGCAAGTCTCACAATGACCTGCTGGGACACCCCTGCTTCAATGATGCCGGCGGCAACTTCGTCACACCGGGTAATCCCTCCAAGCAGATTGACAATGATAACAGAGACATCCGGCATGGATCCGAGGAGCCGTACTGCATGGGCAACCCTTGTCCGGTCCGCCCCGCCTCCGACATCCAGGAAGTTGGCAGGTTTTCCGCCGATCCGGGTGATGAGATCGACCGTTGCCATGGTCAGACCGGCTCCGTTGCCGATAACACCGATATTTCCCTCCAGTTCGACAAACGAAAAACCCTGGGCCGCTGCTTCCCGTTCCCTCTCAGAGAGATCACGGTTTTCCCTGATACCCTGCCTTGCAAGGGCGTTATCATCGATGATCAGTTTGGCATCCGCAGCATACAGCCCGCCAGGAGTTAGTACCAGCGGATTGATCTCGGCAAGTAATGCATCTTTCTCCATAAAAACGCGATACAATGCCTGAATCACCTGCCCGATCTCTCCGGGAGCGGTGTTCAGGAGGTATCGGAGGGTATACCCGGGTACCGTTGCCAGAAGAGGATATACTGATGCTCTCCTGATTGCATCAGGATTATTCCGGGCTAGTGTCTCTATCTCCACCCCTCCTTCGGTGGTAAAGAGGATCACCGGTGTTTTTTGTGAACGATCGATGGTTATGGAGAGGTAATATTCATGCTGAATATCCAGCCGTTCTTCTACCAGGATATCCTGCACCGGGATCCCTTTGACAGATGACGAGAACAGTTTCTCAATGGTCTCTTTGAGATTCTCCCTTTCTGCCATGAGAATTCCGCCTGCTTTTCCCCTTCCGGCTACCTCGACCTGGGCCTTTGCCACCATCTTCCCAACCGCCGGTACCTGAACAGAATCAAGCATCTGTCCTTTCCTGATATGCACGCCCCGGGGAATCCTGATCCCGGCTTTGGCCAGTATCTCTTTCGCTTCAAACTCCTTCAGTTTCATTGCTTCCGGTCCTCTTTACCCAGTTCATGGCCGCGTTTCATCGCCCTGATGTTAAGATCTTCCGTTCCCTTGGGAACACTGTCCAGGATCGCTTTTTCCAGTGCTTCTTCTGATACAACCGTTGTTGCCCCGGTTAATGCACCAAGCATGATTATGTTGGCTACAATCTCTCTTCCCAGTTCCTTTTTGGCAGTTCCCGTGGCCGGGATACCAATCCACCTGCAGGAAGGTCGATCATAGACCAGGTCAGAATCCAGCAGCATCATTGCATCCTTCCTGGTATTGCGACCGTATTTTTCAAAACCCTGCTGGCTCATAATAACGAAGATATCGGGATTCCTGACCTTTGGATAGAGAATTGGTTCGTCATCAATGATCACGGCACTCATTGATGCGCCGCCCCGTGCTTCCGGACCGTATACCTGGGTCTGTACGGCATATTTCTGGTCATATATGGCTGCCGCCCTGCCAAGGATCACTGCTGAAAGGATGATCCCCTGTCCTCCGAATCCGGAAAAACGAACTTCATGTCTCATCAGCCACCCCCATGACCGGACGGGCCCTTCTGACGAATTCTCCGACAAGGAATGATTCTGCGGGAAGTTCCTCCCCTGGTTTTGCGGTACGTTCCCACTTCTCCTTGAGAACAGCATGGGACCTGAGGAAGTCCATGTAATCCTTCGGCTCGCGGAATTTGTTCCGTCTTCCGTAGGAGGTGGGACACTGGCACCTTACTTCAATCAGGGAAAATCCCGGGGTATTCAGACCGTTCAACACCGCCTCGGTGAGCTGGGTGACATGATAGGACGTCCAGCGTGCAACATAATTTGCCCCTGCTGCGACGGCGAGATCCACCAGATCGAACGGCACCTCTACAGCCCCGTACGGTGTCGTCGTAGATGTCTTCCCTATGGGGGTTGTGGGACTGCCTTGTCCGCCGGTCATCCCGTAGATATGGTTGTTCATGCAGACAACCGTAAGATCGATGTTTCTCCGGCATGCATGGATAAAATGATTCCCGCCTATTGCTGCAATATCTCCGTCTCCCGTAAAAACAACCACGTTCAATGAAGGTTTTGCCATTTTTACCCCGGTAGCAAAGGCAAGTGCCCGCCCATGGGTCGTGTGAAGGGAATCTGTCTCGATATACCCGGGAGCCCGGGACGAACACCCTATTCCTGAGAGAAATACCGTGTTATCCCTTTCATATCCTGCTTTATCCACGGCCTCGAGTACACAGTTCATGATAGTCCCGTTGCCGCAACCGGCGCAGTAGATATGCGGCAACCGGTCGTTTCTCAGCCAGTCCTCCCTCATGCATCTCCTCCCGCAAAGTGGACTGCCTCGATAAGTTCTTCCGGTGTATGGAGTTCCCCGCCGATTTTACCGATCGGTATGACCGGCACCTGTACATGCCGTTCGATCTCCCTGGAGATCATCCCGAGGTTCATCTCAGGTACGATGAAGGCACGGACATTCGTAAACCGTTGCAGCAGTTTTTCCGGGAAGGGCCAGACAATACGCAACTTGAGATATCCGGTGTCAGGAACTCTCCTCCGGTCAACCACCTCCTGCACGGTTCTGACCGGGGCACCGTAGCAGACAAAAATAAATGCTGCATCTTCGTTGACGACCTGGAAATCTGCGATCTCATGGCGTGCATCTTCAATCTTCGAAACAAGCCTTCTTACCAGTGACTCATGCCTCGCGGGATTGGTGGTATCAGGGTATCCCTGTTCGTTGTGGGTAAGACCGGTCACCGGGATACGCCTTCCCGTCCCGAATGATGCAAAACCCGGGACACCGTTATCAACCGGTGTGAAAGGGAGGACTCCTTCAGGTAGTGGTCTTGGACGGATCACCATGACCTCATCCGGAAGGTCAATCCGCTCCCGCATATGTCCGATTACCTCGTCAGCCATTAGGAATACCGGGGTCCTGAACTGATCAGCGAGATTGAATGCTTTTGCGGTTAGATCAAAACACTCCTGGACACTTGAGGGACACAAGGCGATAATACTGTAGTCGCCATGCGATCCAAACCTGACCTGCATCATATCACCCTGTGCTGCCATCGTTGGCTGGCCGGTAGAAGGACCACCGCGCTGAACATTCAC
This sequence comes from Methanospirillum sp., assembly GCA_028679485.1. Lineage (GTDB taxonomy): Archaea > Halobacteriota > Methanomicrobia > Methanomicrobiales > Methanospirillaceae > Methanospirillum. The sequence goes on from JAJRBL010000258.1 coordinate 6,082, forward strand.
GATAACGCATGGAGTCTCTGACATCACGGCGTAACCGATGTTCTCCATCATCAGGGAAAAACCCGGGCCTGATGTTGCAGTCATCGCCCGTGCACCGGTCCATGCTGCCCCGATGATTGCAGCCATGCTGGCAATCTCATCCTCCATCTGGATGAAACATGCTCCTTTCCTCTTCGGAAGCCTGGCTGCCATGTGCTCGGCAATCTCAGTGGACGGGGTGATGGGATAACCTGCAAAGAAATTGCATCCGGCTGCAAGTGCTCCCTCAGCACTTGCGATATTTCCCTGCATGAATGCAATACGGCTAATACTCTATCACCACGTTCATCGGTTCATAGGGTTTTTCCTTTACCCACCTGATGGCCTGGTCAGGACAGATCAATGCACAGATTCCGCATAATCTCCGTCCATACAACTCCTGGAGCCGGCAGTTCGCACATCGTTCAGGCCTGTCAAGTTCAGGGACATATATCCCCCGACGGTTAGGACGATTCCCCTGCCTGTATATCCGGTATGGACAGACCATGGTACAAAGGTTGCATCCTTTGCACCGGGATTCGTCTATCTCAAGTTTCATGTTTCACATAACTCGAAAATGATTTTTTTATACATCAATGCTATCTGCTATGTTCTCGATACGGGAATTTGTGGATACCTGTAGAGTTCATAATACCCGGGCTGATTATCTGCAATGTATGTTGTCATTCATCGAATTTATCTATGATAGAAAACCGGACGGAAGGCGGGATAATGCACACAGGCAGACGATAGGAACCTCTCTCTCCAATACCTGCAGGAAACCCGGAATAACGGAGATAAGTTGTTTAAGTTCTTACAGTCGATCAGGCACCGGGTGCCCACCACGCTGCATACGTGGTCATCGGTTATCAAAAATATGTGGTTCGCTTCAGTGATTTGTACTATTGAACAAATACGGATAGGTAACTGTTATGAATCCAAGAAATAATAATCTGAGTATGGAATACCAGGCAGACCCAAAAGAGAATATCGGGAAGCCATACCGGCGTGGTATGCTCCCGTATGGCGGAGCGGTAAACAGCCGTGGTATTATCACATTGGTTATATCTGAAGAAGATTATCGGCGTGATATGGATCGGCTAAAATCTATTGTATGACCAGAACTCTATTTCTTGATACTACGGTATTTTTTGATTCAATTGATGATGACCGGATGAAAACGGTTATTGATCATTCTAGGAACACAGGATTTACTCTTATTACATCGATTACGGTTATTGGGGAAGCACTTGTCCAGATGCGAGAAAACACGGATAAGAACCGGTATATCATATCTTTCTTATCTTTGTTAGACGATTGGGATGTAAACATTCTCTATCCAAGTGACCCGGTAAGGGTGCTGTGTTATGTCATGGGGGATGAAGAGGTCGATACCAGGATTATCAGAGAAATCACTGATCGTACGCACCTGGCATATGCAATGGCTTATCATTCTGATTTTTTCATCACATCAGATAAAAACCTGAAAAGTTATCGAGTGCCTAAAAAATTGGAAGAATCCGGGTTTAACAAACCTGTTACCCTATCGATGCAAGAATTCAAAGAAGCAGAATTGAGCAAAAAATAACGTTTTTTTTGAAAAGATTACCGGTTAATAAGATAATAGTATAAAAATCATATTCCGGTCGTACTGGTTGGATACATATGCTGAAATGCTTCATGTGCGTGTTCGTCAACTCCGGCAAAGAGATCTCCCCCGTGGGTATCCATGGCTACGATGAGCGGAAGTTTTTCCAGTTTTATCTGCCATACTGCTTCGGCCATCCCGAGTTCAGGGTAATGAACTCCTTCAAGCTGCATGCAGGTTGCAGCAAGATTTGCACAGCCACCGGTAAATGCAAAATATACCGCACGGTCGCGGAGCTGATTCCGTACCTGGGGAGACATTCCTCCTTTTCCGATAAGTCCTCTCACTCCTGCGTCAAGGACAAACCCGGTCAGCGGATTCATTCGTGCCGAGGTAGTAGGGCCGGCGACAATGATCTGGTTATTCATGATAACCGGTCCGCAATGGTAAATTACCGCTCCTTCGGGATTAAATGGAATTCCCTCCTCTATCATCTTCAGATGTGCTTCATCGCGGGCTGTGTAGACCGTTCCTGAAAGGGTTATCTGGTCTCCTGCATGCAGGGTACAAACCTCCCTGCCGAGCGGAGTCTTCAGATCCATCATACCCAGACCTCCACGGTTGCTCGCCTGGCTGCCCAGCACTGGATATTCACTGCAACCGGCAGGGAGGCGGTATGGCATCCGGCATATTGTATCTTCACCGCCAGGCAGGTCGTTTCGCCACCAAGGCCCATCGGTCCGATACCGAGAGCGTTCACCGCATCACATATCTCCTGTTCGTACGGTGTCATCTTGTCAACTGGTAAGAGTAATGCCTCTTTTGCCAGCGATGCCGATGTATCAAAGGTTCCCCCGATGCCCACCCCGAGAATGACCGGCGGGCAGGGCCTCCCTCCTGCATTGAGCATGGTCTCCACGATAAAACGGGGAATGGATCCTTTATCAGACGGATTCATCATCCTGATCGCCGATACGTTCTCAGAACCTGCCCCCTTCGGAAGTGCGGTGATGGCAAACCTGCTCCCCTTGGAAACATGCACCGGCGGCATATCAAGG
>JAJRBL010000259.1 GCA_028679485.1 Methanospirillum sp.
CAAACAGGTTGACTGCAAACTTTTCATCACCGACGATAAACTCAACAACCTGCACTTCTTCATTTCCATGCTCTATGGACTTGCCGGTTCCGTTCTGTAATGCTGCTGTCGCCATGAATTCACCTATATCTTAAATTTAGACATTTCAAGGGTAATTTTTTCAACATTTCCCGATACTTCGGAGATCGCGTGTTCAATCTGGGTTACTGCCGCCGAAGCCTGCTCAGTTGCTGCGGCAGAATCGACTGCCTGTTTCGCAGTCGTCTGGAGAAGCGAGGACAATTCATTGATGCTGGCCGTAATCTCCTCGACCGAGGCGGCCTGTTCTTCAGAGACTGCGGCAACCTCTGCCACATTTTTCGATATATCCTCGACTGATACTGCAATGGTATTGAATGCGGTGAGAGTCTCTGAAAGGGCTGCATTGCCTTCATTTACAATTAATCCGGCATTATTTACCGCCGTTGCAGCCTGGACAGACTTGTTCTGGAGAGTCCTGATCATATCAGCGATATCTTCTGCAGATTTTCGGGAGTCCTGGGCAAGTGACTTGACTTCGGCAGCAACAACGGCAAAGCCTCTTCCGGCTTCTCCTGCCCGGGCAGCCTCAATTGCCGCGTTTAACGCCAGGAGGTTTGTCTGGTTCGCGATATCGGTGATAAGGTTAACGATCTTCCCGATCTGATCCATCTGGTTCTTGATATCCCGGACGATAACATCAACCTCCCCGGAATTACGGGTGATCCCACCCATGACCTCCTCCGCCTTTTTGGCCAGTTCAACACCCATCCGGGTTTTTTCGTCCGCCGCGATGGATAATTTCGCTACAGACTCGCTCCGCACGGCGATATCCGATACGGTGGTATTCAGGTCCTCCATTGCCCTGAGAACCTGTTTAACCCCGTCATCACCCTGTTCTGCATTGGATCCGACAGCATTTGCATTCTCTGCGATTGCATTGGTTCCGTTTGCAACCTCCTTTGCACTGGCAGTAACCTCTTCGGCATTTGCCGTAAGTTCCTCGAGCTGGGTTTTAAATATCCTGAACGGAGACACGACCGTATCAAGAACCTGGTTTAGTCCATGGGCAATCTCAAAAAAGTCACCAGTATATTCTTTCTCCTGGGTACGCACGGTAAGGTTGCCTTCTTCTGCTTCATTTGCAACCATGAGAATATCTGCAATGGCATGCTTCTGGTGGGTTACATCATAATAGACCGTCAGGACAGAATAGACCGTTCCTTTTTTGTCGATCAGCGGGATATTGTACCTCTCAACCACTTTTTTTCCCGATGGAAAATCCATCGTCGCCTCTCCCTTGTTCGGCTCACGGCTTTTGAAGGTATCAGTCACTCCCTTTCCTGACTGGCTGATATAATGAAAATCCTTGATCGTGAGACGCCCGATATCCTCTTTTTTATACCCCATCAAGACCAGTGCGGCAGGATTCATATCCTCTACCCGGAGATCCGGGCTCCAGACGATGATCGGATACGGGTTCTCGTACACGATATCGTGTGCCCGTTGCTGCAGGATCTGGATTTCATCCATCTGACGCCGCTGTTCCGTGATATCATTGTATACCGAGAGGATATACTCGATCTTCCCCTGCTCATCCAGTACCGGGATGGTGTGCCTGATCCAGGTAACAATACCGGAAGGAAACTTGAAAATCCCTTCTCCGGTCTTTTTCGTCTTATCCCTGACAGTTTCAGAGATACCTTCTCCTTTCTTCTCAAGCGTGACAAAATCCTGCAGGGATAAAGAGAGCACTTTGCTCCGGCTCCACCCGGTTGCCTCCAGAAAGGCATCGTTCACATCGATAACCCGGAGATCCGGATCCCATATCAGGATAGGATTCGGATTCATCGAAAAGATGAACTCCAACTCCTTGTTTTTTCTTCGGAGCGACTGCAACTCCTTCTCCATCTCCTGGAACTGCTCAGGGGAACCGGGTTTCTCCCGTACCATATCCATCACCTAACACCTGATGGGAATCTTGCGTACAGATGGATATACCTTCCTGTTCCTATTTTATACGGTTCACGATAAACGGTTCCTGAGCAGTTGCAGATACCGGTGAAGGAGTAATCCGATCTTTCCCCCATGGATAGCCAGATAATAGAAAAGTCCTTCAAAATGATTAGAAACCTCCCTGAGCCGGTCGGGAATGACAATATGCTGGGGACAGGAAGAGAGGCACGTACCACAGTTCCGGCATACTGATGCAGCAGACAACCTCCCGGAAAGACCCCCCACCCTGAATGCATACCGTCCTTTCGCATAGATCCGTGCATAGAGGGTATCTCCGAACATCATAACTTCGTTATAGATCTCAAAACAGGACGGGATATTCACCCCGTACGGACAGGGCATACAGTACTGGCAGCCGGTACAGGGGACTTTCATGAGTGTCCGATAGGTCTTCGACACCCTGCTGATGATATTCCGCTCAGTCTCCGTTAACGAACCGGGGAGAGTGGCCTCTGCGACGGCAATATTTTCAGAGATCTGTGCGAGTTCGTTCATCCCTGACAGGACCATGGTAACCTCAGGCTGGTCCCAGAGCCACCGTAACGCCCATTCTGCCGGGGATCTCTGCACCGGTGCACCATCCCATATCCCCCGGATTTCCACGGGAGGATTCCTGGCAAGCTTCCCTCCCCTGAGTGGTTCCATCACAAATACCGCCAGGCCTTTCTCCGCTGCATACGCAAGACCAGTCCGCCCGGCCTGTGAATATTCATCGAGGATATTATACTGTATAAGACAGAACTCCCAGGGATAATCATCAACTATCCGGCAAAAGCTCCTGGTATCTTCATGAAATGAGAAACCTGCGTTGATAATTTTCCCCTCCAGTTTTGCCTTCTCCAAAAAATCCAAAACCCCGATCTCCTTCAGGTACTCCCAGCTATCCCTTCCCACCGAGTGAATGAGGTAATAGTCAATTCTATTCGTATTGAGCCGGGATAACTGGGCATTCAAAAATGTATCCATATCCTTCCGGGTTTTTACCAGCCACTGGGGAAGCTTCGTGGCAAGTTTCACCTTTTCACGGTACCCGCCGGAAAGAGCACGCCCCAGAAATGGTTCAGACTGGCCGTAATGGTACACCCAGGCAGTATCGAGATAGGTAACCCCGTTATCTATCGCGTACCTGAGCAGGAACGTGGACTTTTCCTCGTCTATCTTCCCGTTTTTCTCAGGGAAACGCATACAACCATATCCGAGGACCGGTACCTGTTCCCCGGTTTTAGTGACCGTCCGATACTGCATTATTATACCTCCCGGCCCGCCGGTTTATTGCCAGGTGGATCCTGTCATGGAGTTCATGGAATACTCTCTCAGGAATACCGCATTTATGGAGACAGAAATCAGCCCCGTACTCCTTTGCTTCCCTGATAAGTTCCGGACTGTTCATTCCGGTAAACAGGATAAAGGGGATATCAAGCCTGAGGGACTGAACCTGTTTCAGTACCTGGATACCGTTCATTCCCGGCATCTCATAATCTGATACGATAACATCAAACTGTTCCTTTTTAAGGATTTGAATGGCTGATTCCCCTGATTCCACGGATCTGATCAGATAGGTGTCCAGGAGGGAGAGATGATCTGCTACTGCCGATCTCCACAGGCAGTGATCGTCGATATGAAGAACCCTGATCGGTTCGTCAGTCATTTCCCTCGTCACCTGTACCAGGCAGAATATTACTCCGTGACTATGAATTCCTGAACATACGTGATATCCAAATCCCCTGCAGGTCTCCATGATTGCCGGTATACTCCGCTGAATGTCTGGTTTCCGGTTCCGGTTGCCTTTATCGTCCAGACCCTCACTCCCCCGGCACCCATACGCCGGTTATTCTCAGGTCCTGAAAAGGTATTCCCGATAATCTCCAGACCATCTGTCACGGTTACATTCCACGAATATCCGGTTGAAGGATTTTCGTTGAGTTTTATCTCTCTTGTCTCTCCTATCTTCAGGTTTTTCAGGGATTTTTCGTTCGTCGTGTTCTCCATACCAGGGATCTCCTCCCCTGTCGAATGAGATGCCACATAATCGGTTTCAGGATGTATTACGGCAGTCTGATCAGGATGCTCCTGGAGAGAGGAGTTCAGGGAATATTGGGGTGAAATTGCCGAGCAGCCTGCTAAAAAAACGAGGAGAAACAGTATGGTTAAACCACACACAACCACTTGTTTCATAGATATCGGTATTTATGGTATACGAAATATAACTACTGGATTTTTTGAAAAGAATGGCGTACACGAGATGAGATCCATGCCCCCGGTATTGATACACCGGGAACCGGGCTTATGATGCATGGCAAAAGAGTGGAATGACAGATACGAAATGAAGGTTTTCACCCGCATACTTCCTCAGCTTCGTCATTCATGCAGACTCTCCGGACAATCCGGCAGGGGTACACCTGCTTATAGGGGGAGTCATATCGCAGACACGGGTATATGTCGGCGGACAGACAATTCCCAAAGGGTTCGGGACGCAATTACCCGGGTTAGTAGATTAAAACCAATATTTTTAATAAGAAACAAACATACACTAACCCATTCATGCCCGTTTCAGTCCTGTATGTAGATGATGAACTTCCCCACCTGATGCTTGCCAAAGAATATCTCAGTGCATCCGGAAGGATTACTCTCACCTGTGTGGCATCAGGCAAGGAAGCGATCGATGCACTCCGAAACGGACAGTTCGATGTCATCGTCTCTGACTATCTCATGCAGGATATGGATGGAATACAGCTTCTCCGGTATGTGCGGGCAAATTACGAATCGATACCGTTTATTCTTTTTACCGGTAAAGGAAAGGAAGATATTGTAATTTCTGCCCTCAATAACGGCGCGGACTATTATATCAGAAAGGGAAGTGAACCGGTGGTCCAGTTCAGTGAACTCGAACAACGGATCGTCCAGGCATATGAAGGACATGACGTGAAGGCTGAACTGGCAGCTCGGGAACAACTCTACCATTCGGTTCTGACAGTTCAGACAGAACTCTTCGTAGATCTCCTCCCTGATCTCACTATCATCAGGGCTAACGATGCATACGGTGCCCTGTATGCCTCCACGGCAACGGATCTCATCGGGAAGAAATTTTTCCATGATATCGCGGATGAAGACCGGGAGAGTCTTGCAGAGACGGTCAGGTCACTTACGCCCGATAACCCTTCGACCGATTTTGAGACGGTTGTTACCTATCCGGACGGCAGAAAAACGGAGATAATCTGGCATATCGAGGGAATATTCGGATCAGACGGGACGGCGGTCAGCGCCAAGGCCACCGGAAGGGATAACAGCCAGGCTGACATGGCACGGGAGGTTCTCCAGGAGTCAGAACTGAGATACCAGCAGACTTCTCCTGATATGCCCCAGCATATCGGGGACTTTGATGAGAATGTTCCCCTGAACTTCATCATCGAGAATACCCCGCCTTCCGGTACCTGGCCGCTGCCTGAACTCATCAGGGAGATGAAGATGCAGAAGGCGAACGGGATTGCATCCACGACCGGACCTGAAGGTTACCGTGCATTCCTCATATTCGTCAGGGGCGACCCTGAAGGGGGGATCTACATCGACCGGTCAGGAGTATTATACGGGGACCGGAGTATCCTATTTCTGAAAAACAGCAACCAGTTTACCTTTTATCCGACCGAACAGGAGATCTCGACACGGTTTGTAACCGGTTGCCGGATTTACGATAAAAGCCATCTCAGGATTCCGGCATCAAATCCCATCCCCGAGATATCCTCAGTGAGAAAGGGTATCGGGAATATTATTATCGATATCATAAAGGACAACCTTCCTGCAGCCGGTCTTCGGGTAACCGTGAAAAGCGGGGGAAAGATCGTGGGCAACGATGTGACATCACCCCAGGGCCAGACTACCTTCCAGCTCTTATACGGATCCTATACCGGAGTTATCCATACCGATACGGAAATCATCAGATCGTTCAATTTCACGATAGAAAAACCTGAAGTTATGCATTCTGTCGTTCTCTCATAAGCAGGCAGTTCTGTATCGAATCTTTTTTCCCTTCCGGATATGATTATCCTGTAGGAATACCCGGGAAAAACATGCGACTCTATACAAAGACCATCCTTATAGTTGCACTGACATTTTTTGCCGTTATGATTATTCTCCTTGTTTCTTTTGAATTCACCGTGATGAACACGTTTTCCTCACTTGAACAGGAATACATGGAGAAGGATCTCCTCCGTGCCGAACATGTAATCAATGAAGAGATAACCCGAGTCAGACAGGTGGCAACCGACCTGGCGATATGGGACAACACCTACCAGTTTGCCAAAACAAAAGATCCTGCGTATATTTCAGCGAACCTGGCACCATCTACCTTTGAAACATCCCGTATCCAGGGTATCATAATCCAGGATACCAAAAACCGGATCATCATAGGCAGGCAGTTCAACAAAACGTCAGGTCAATTTACCACTGTTTCCCCGGATCTTGTCAGAGCGGTAACCAATGTGACGAGTTCCGGTAACACCGTGAACAAGGCAGGATTATTGTCATGGAATGACAGTGCATGGATATTTGCATCCGAGGAGATCCTCACCACCAGGAGAAACGGGCCTTCCCCCGGAACCCTTACGGTGATCACCCCCCTGGATAACACCATATTCTCCTCTATCTCAAACATTCTTCTTCAGAACGTCACTGCCGGATCAGTATACCCGGATTCTTCCCCGGAAGAATCAGGTCTGGCCTTCCTTTCCACCGGGGAGAATAATATCGTATCACAGAAGATCCTGACTGATATATCCGGAGATCCGCTCCTGGTGCTGAGAGTTGAGGGTTCAAGGGATTTTTCGAAAAGCGGAATTTATTCGCGGGATTTCCTCTTCTTCTCCCTTCTGCTTCTCATGGTCTGTTTCCTGGGGGTTGCCATCACCCTCATCAACCTCATAATCATCTCACCCCTGAGCGAGTTGAACAAGGAACTGAACATCGTGGGAAAGACGGGTTCCCTCTCCTCGCGGATATCCGTGAACAGGAGTGACGAGATCGGGGAACTTACCGAGACTATCAACAGGATGCTCGATCAGCTTGAACACAGCATAGAACAGCGACATACTACCGAACAGAGGCTTTCCCGGCTCATTGCCCTGGCTGAAGAAGGGATCTGTCTTATCAGCCCTGACAAGCGGATATGGTTTGCCAACCCGAAAATGGCTGCCATATTTGGTTCGACCCCCCATACCCTGACCGGGAGTGAGATCACCGCACTCCTGGATCCTGAACCGCCCAAGGATACCATAGATCTCCTCTTTACAGACCAGCCGGTTCACAAGGAGTATCATACCAGGAAAAAAGACGGAACCGATCTGTATATCAGGATTATTGCGGCACCCTACCCGCTGGACAGCGGCCAGGAAGGTCATATCTGTGTTGTCAGTGATATCACCACGATCAAGGAGAATGAAAAAGCACTCCTTCTCTCCAATAATAAACTCAGCCTCATGGGAAGTATGACGAGGCATGATATCGTCAACCAGCTTACCACGATCAGGGGTATGCTTGCCCTGGTTCATCGTAAAACGAACGACGATATCATTCTCAATCTTATCCAGACCGCCGAAGAAGCGGCGGACCGGGTAAACAAGCATATCGAATTCTCGAAAGAATATCAGAAAGCCGGAATACAGGCACCCGTATGGCAGAATCTCCGGACAACCTGGAGCCTTGCCTACGCCATGACAAAGAAAAAAGGGTTGACATTCACCTTTGAAGGAGAAAACTACGAAGTATATGCAGATCAACTGCTCCAGAAAGTCTTCTACAACCTCATAGACAACAGCCTGAAACATGGAAAGAATGTCTTTTATATCACGGTCAAAACGGAGAAGAGGGGAAATA
>JAJRBL010000260.1 GCA_028679485.1 Methanospirillum sp.
CGTCGTCTGTCCGGAAGATCCTCGGTGTTGAGCCCTGTCTCCTGGCATATCTTGAGTACCTGTTCCATGAAGCGAAAGGTCCCTATTCACCTGAATTTGCCTTTACCGCTGAAACGATCCGGTTTGTCTTTTCCAGTTTCCCTGCCCTGAGAGCCCTCATTAACCTGAATGCTCCCGGGGCGATTGCCAACATGGTTCTGAACCGGCGTGGAAGACTAAAATTCCTCATCTCCGATCAGACAGAACTCGCTGTCGTTCTTGACTGGTGGAAAACCTTTGGGCTTGTTCCGGTTACCCAAAAAGAGGTATTCGATGCAGTTCTTGACAAGCCGACCATCCCTGACCGGCTGGAGAGGGGAGATCCCCTTCTCATCCTCCGGCTTTGTGATGTCTTTCCCGAGTACGAACCGGTGATTAATCCCCGGGGTATCAGCAGGAGTGATCTTCATTCGGCCGCCGGAACGGTTACTCATCCCCCCTCTGAACGAAGGTACCGGCGGGTATACGAATCATACGCAAAGGAAGGCCGGGATATCTGGTCGGTGATTCATGAGGAGGAACAGCGGATACTTCCTATTCAGGTGAAAAGAAACCGGTTCCTCGCGTACCTGGTACGGATGGCATATGGTAATTCCTGCCAGGTATGCCGGTCTCTGGGAGAAGTGTCCCCCGGGCAGGTCACGGTTCATCATATAGTTCCCCTCTCTCGCCAGGGGAAGGATCTCGCGGAGAACATGCTCGTGGTCTGTATGCAACATCACCAGGCGATTCATACAGGTGCGATGGATGTCTCCGTGGAGAACGGGATGATCCGGGTACGTTCCCAAAAGAGTTCTTGAGATTCGAACCTTACCTTCGGGCTGACATAGGGTGATTCATTCCTGGAAACAGGAACCCCGGTGACCAACCGGTAAGGCAAAGGTCTTTGAATTATCCCTGCATATACCGGTTACGGTTATATGATCCGGGTTCTGCATATTGATGACGAGGCGGATTTTCTTTTTATCAGTAAAAAGATCCTGGAAGGGACATACGGATTCGAAGTTTTCACGGCAGAAACCGCAAAAAACGGGTTTGCGGAACTCCAGGCCGGATCCTTCGATGCAGTCATATCTGATTACATGCTCCCCGACATGGATGGCCTCTCTCTATTGCAGATAATCCGTGATTCAGGGATTAATGTCCCGTTTATCTTTTGTACCGGAAGAGGCCGGGAAGATGTCGTCATCGATGCCATAAACCGGGGAGCTGATTATTACCTGCAGAAAGGGGGAGATACCGGTGTCTTGTTTGCAGAACTCGCCTATAAAATTCAGAAATCTGTTCATCACCAGATGATTGAGGGCGAACTGAAGAAGAGCGAGGAGAAGTACCGGAGGATCGTCGAGACCATCAGGGAGGGTATATGGCATATAAACCAGGATGGATACACCGTTTTTGTAAACCACCGGATGGCTGATATGCTGGGATACGAGGTCGACGAGGTGATAGGTTCCCATTATCACTTCTACCTTTTTCCGGAGGATATCCCGGATCATGAGCAGATGATGAGAGAGCGGTTTCAGGGAGTAAGCAAGACCTATGAACGCCGTTTTCTACGCAAAGACGGTTCGATCCTCTGGACACTCATCTCCGGGACACCGGTGTACGAAAACGGCCAGATAACCGGTTCATTCGGAACGATCACCGATATCACCGGGCAGAAGAGGAATGAAGATACTATCCGTAACTCTGAGATAGAATTCAGGACGCTCTTCGAGAATACCCGGGCAGCTACCCTCATCTTCGACGATGACGCCCTGATTACCCGGGTCAACGAGGCGTTCGCAAAGTTATGGGGACATTCTCCTGATGAGATCGAAAACAAACGAAGATGGACCGAGTTTATCCATCCTGATGATCTCGGGTACATGAAGACGTACCATGAAAACCGGGTGAAAAACCCGGAAACTGTTCCTTCGGTGTATGAATTCAGGTTTATTGATTCTGCGGGGGATATCCATTATATTCTTGCCAATATCGGGCTAATCCCTGGAACAAGCCGGAGAATTGCTTCACTCCTGGATATAACCCCGCAAAAGATGGTTGAAGAGGATCTCAGGGGGAAAACAGCTGAGCTTCAGGCATCGTATGAACAGCTGGCTTCAGCAGAAGAGATCCTCCGGAGGCAGTACGAAGAGATCTGCCGGAACGAGATGGCCCTGCAGGAATCATACAACCTGTACCGGGCAATTTTTGAGAATACCGGGAATGCATCCATAATCATCGAGGAGGACTATTCTATCTCCCTGGCAAATACCGGGTGGGAACACCTCTCCGGATATACAAAGGAAGAGATTGAAGGGCGGATGGTATGGACCGATTTTATCCCCCCGGAAGATATCACCTGGATGAAGGAGTACCACCGGCTCCGAAGGGTTCATCCGGGTGATGCTCCCGGAGTATATGAATCGCGGTTTCTCACGAGATCCGGTGAAATCAGGGATGTTATCTCCCATGTTGCGATGATCCCGGGGACTAAAAAGAGTATTGCATCGCTTCTTGATATCACCAAGCGGAAAAAGGCAGAGGATGCCGTCCGGGCCAGCGAGAAGAAATACCGCGAGTTGTTCGGGAATATCACCGACGGGGTTATCCTGTACCAGATCCTTCCCGACGGAAAAGCAGGAAGAATACTCGAGGCAAATCGCGTCATGGAGGAGTGGCTTTCC
>JAJRBL010000261.1 GCA_028679485.1 Methanospirillum sp.
CCGAGCTGGAGGGAAAGATATGAACATCGATAATTACCTGAACTCCTACCTTGACCGGAGAATGATACAGATAATAGAGGACTGGCAGTTGGGAACGAAGTCAGATCTCTCGGAGATATCACGGAGGTACCGCCATGTCAGGGATGAGGTGGAGAGTCTGAAGACCTTCGAGCGTGAATCGAAAGACCGGATGGACAGGATAGAAGATCGTTTACGGATTCTCAGGGAGCATAAGCCATGACAATAATTGAAATTCTCCTGATTATCCTTGTGATACTAGTCCTGGCATTCCTGGCATTCTGGTTCTTCCAGGGATCAACCGGAAGGATCTCGGTGCGGAGACCTGTTGAGAGCAGAGTGGACGAATACCTTGATCGCAGGTTTGCCAGGCTGATAGATGAGTGGGGCGTTGTCCGGAGACCGGCAGTCACCAGATTCAGGGAGGATCAGGGAGCAGTACTTGATTCAAGTGAAGCCAGAATATCAGAACTCAAAGGATTTGAAGCGGATTTTAACGGGACGCTTTCAGAACTTGAGGAAAGACTTGATGCACTGGAAAAAGCATTTGACAGGAAGAGACCAGGGAAGTGACCAGCCTGAAGGGATCTTTTCCGTTTTGAAAAAAAAGGTCCCGAGGGTAAGAAGGGAGAATGAACCCCCGGTCAGGGATCCGGAATCTTTTTCACGCTATGTATGTGATCTATGCCATGTATCCGGCCCACTCTCCGGCCTTCGACAATGTGTGATCTGCGGAAGATGGGGATGCAGTAACTGCTGGGTCGACGAGTATTACCTCTGTCGGTCCTGCAGCGGAATAATGCATCTTCTTTTAATAAAAGAAGACCGTTCTGCAGGAACTGATGATCCTGCAGAACAGCAGGACGATACTATATCCGGTTAATGCCCCTTTTTTCGTGAATTTTAGGGCCAGGAACAGACCGGTCCCGGTATTATGCCGAATTACAGGAAGAAGAACTGAAAGAGGGTTACCACAAGAGAGTAAACGGGATCCTTTCCGCCCGGGTGGTTTTATCTTTGAAGGATGGAAACGGTGAATTTTGGAGAGTATGCACCGTAAAGTGATGAATTATAGTGGATGAAAACATATTTCTGAACTTTGATACGCAAATGACGTCCAAAGATGCGGCCTGTACATACGAACTTTCCGAACAGGGGAGATAGGTCACGAATCATATCACCCGGAATCAATAATTTTGAGGTCTTTTCAGTAAAAGAGAGAGATGCATGCACGCAGAAAAAATTCTAAATATTATTGGAAAGAATAATCCAAAAATCTTTAAGATTGCCCTAAAGCGATGATTTTATGCCATCTTTAAGAAAATTTCTCCCGAAAAATCGAGAACAATTTTTGTCAGGTATTTTTAACAATAATTACCACCCATTTTTCGAATCGGCAGGATATTTGAAGTATTAGGGATAATATATATAGCATAATCAAATAATTTAACATGATTTATCATGTTAAATAAGGGGCAGGTAGATAATTACTTACCCTTTACATCCCCCTTATTGTTAAAATAAAAATGTGTTTATTTTTCTGCAATTTCTGAAAATAGCCCATTTCCATTTCAGAACCTTTATCTATTTTTTCTCACAACCTTTGTTCAGTCGATTTAAATCGATCAGGCTGGTGCGACAGATATGGCATTTGCAGTTCATGTAAACATGGAACGCTGTACCGGCTGCAACAATTGTGTGGTTGCGTGTCCAGTGAATGCACTGGAACTCTTCACAGTGAACCCGTCAAGCACAGATAAGATATACAAGGTGATCAACGGAGATGCGGTCATCCTTGATGTCAAGCACGAACTCTGTGCAGGTTGCGGAATTTGTGTCGATGCGTGTCCATATGATGTGATTCAGCTCTCCGGACAGGTTCCTCAGGCAGTAAAGGTCTGATCTCCGGAGTATTACAAGCGTTCAAGAACAGAATTCGTGAATAACCGAGGTATCTTAATGTCAACACTGTTTCCAAAGTACTCCAAGACCCGTGAAGGGTCGAAGGTGATAATGGAGCAGAGGCTCCTTCAGCAGGTTAACAACCTCATCCTTGACAATGACATCTGTACAGGATGTGGTATCTGCTCAGAAGTCTGTCCCGAGGAAGCGATTACCGTAGGGGCAGTAGGAGGAGTCAGAAGAGGACTAATTGATGATGCAACAAGCATCCGTGTTGATGAGACAAAGTGCTCATATTGTGGTGTCTGTGTTGTCATGTGTCCCTTCTCCGCTCTTGCTCTGAAGATTGATGGAGAAGAACGTCTGCCAATCCTTGAAAAGGAAGGTTTCCCAACATATGACAAGGGAACGGCAATAGATCAGGAGAAATGTGTCAGATGCACCATCTGCGATGACGTCTGTCCACGTGATGCTATTAACCGTGACGTTCCCCTGTTCCAAGGACAGGATAAAGAAGGACTATCCAAGGGACAGGCTGTAGAACATAAGAATGAGTTAGCTGTTGATGATGAAAAGTGTACCAACTGCGGTATCTGCTGTACACTGTGTGAAGCCATCAACGTGGTTCACAAACCTTTCAACCCGGAGAAGGGCTCTGTCGAGGGTGAAGTCATCTGGGACGAGGCCTTCTGTGACGGATGCAATGTCTGTGCAGAGGCCTGTCCGGAAGAGGCAATCAAGGTAACACGGACTATTGCCGGAAAGAAAAAACTTGGAACGGTAAGTATCATTGATGATGACTGCTGTACCTGCCGCTGGTGTGCAATAAACTGTCCAAGTGAGGCAATTACGGTAAATAAGATATTTGAAGGCGAGATCACCTTCCATGCAGAGAAATGCCCGGGAGGCTGCTCTACCTGTGTTGATGTCTGCCCTGCAAACGCTATCTATATGCCTACCCCAAAGCCGGCAAAGGATATGAAGGGTGTTATTGAGGCCAATATTGCAGTAAACAAGGATTTCTGCATTCTCTGCGGTGCCTGCGTGAACGCATGTCCGGGCGAGGATATCATCTACCTTCGCCGTGACAGTGTGAGAATTAAAGGCAAAGAGACTGACTTATTCCAGAAAATCAAGGCAAAACTCTTCACTGCAAGGACTTCCAGAGTCAGGGAGCAGTCAAAGATCGCCGGTTCGGTAGAACTCAAGGTGGTCAGTTAAGAGGTGAATCATGGCTGCAAAAACATATAATATCCCTGAACTGGATAAAAAACTTGCGGATCGCCGGTATCATCTCTCCGATTCGAATCCTGATTTCACCAAAGATGTCCTCAAGACAAGCAGGACAATTGCAAACATGTGCTTTCAGTGTGGAACCTGTACCGGTTCCTGTCCGTCAGCACCCAGAAGTTCGTACCGGATCCGGCTGTTCATGCGCCGGTGTGTACTCGGTCTGGAGAACGAATCCCTTACTGATCCGGATCTCTGGCTCTGTACAACCTGTTACTCCTGTACAGACCGCTGTCCCCGTGACATCGCACCGACTGATGTCATCATGGCGATGAGAAATCTTGCCTTTAAGCGGGATATCATACCGAAGAACTTCCTGCAGACGGTTCAGGCGATCTATAAATCCGGACATGGCGTCCCGAATAATGATGTGAACCGTGCAGCACGTACCAAGCTCGGTCTTGACGCGGATCCACCAACGACCCACTCATATCCGGAGTATATTATGGGTATTCAGAAGATCCTCGACCACTTTGGTCTGAAAGAGAATGCAGACAGAATACTGAAGGGTGACTGAACGTGCACGAATACGCATTTTTCCTTGGGTGTATTGCACCAAACCGGTACCCGGGCTGTGAGGCGTCTGCCATCAAGACCAGTGAAAAGGTCGGTATCAAACTCCTCCCGCTCAAGGGTGCCAGCTGTTGTCCGGCTCCCGGTGCATTCGGTTCAATTGACCTGAATGTCTGGTATGCAATGGCAGCACGAAACCTTGTCCTAGCTGAGGAGATGAAAAAAGACATTGCACTCATCTGCAATGGATGTTACAAGTCAATCTGGGAGGTTAACCACATCCTCAAGCACAATGATGAACTGAGAGATCAGGTCAACGAAGTGCTTGCCGAGATTGATATGCAGTTCAAGGGATCCATCGACGTGTTCCACCTCGCAGAACTCTATTATAACGAAGAGATCTGCGGCCTGCAGAAGATCAGGGACAGCGTCACGACACCCCTCTCCGGTGCTAAGATCGCCTGCCACTACGGCTGTCACCTTATGAAGCCTCAGAAAGAGAGGCATTTCGGAGACACCGAGAACCCGATGTGGTTTGAAGAACTGGTAAGTGCAATTGGTGCAGAACCGGTCCAGTACCGTAACAAGATGCAGTGCTGTGGTGCCGGTGGCGGTGTCCGTGGATACGATATTGTCCATTCCCTTGACATCACCAACGAGAAACTCATCAACATGCGGGAAGCTGGTGCGGATGCAATCACCGAACTCTGTCCGTTCTGTCAGCTCCAGTTTGACCGTGGTCAGATCGAGATCAAAGAGAAGTTCGGTGATGTGTACAACATTCCGGTCCTGCACTTCAATGAACTACTCGGACTTGCCCAGGGTATGAGCCCGCAGGATCTTGCACTTGATCTGCATGGAATCAACTGTACACCATTCCTGAAGAAGGTGCTTTAAGGGAGGACAAAGAATGCCAGAAAATACTGAACCCAGAATTGGTGTCTTTGTGTGCCATTGCGGTACCAACATCGCAGGATCCATGTCGATCGACGAGGTTGTCAACTACGCGAAGACACTCCCCTATGTTGCAGTTGCAGACCAGTACCAGTACATGTGCTCAACCCCCGGTCAGAAGAAGATCGACGATGCAATCAAGGAATACAACCTTACCGGTATCGTTGTTGCAGCATGCTCACCCCGTCTTCATGAACCAACCTTCCGTACCGCAACCAAGGAAGGAGGATTAAACCCGTTCCGCTTCGAGATGGCAAACATCCGTGAACAGAACGCATGGGTTCATATGCACGGAATGTGGGATGAGGCGACCAGGAAAGCACAGGACCAGATCCGGATGGCTGTTGCCAAGGCATCAAAACTGGAAGACCTTATTCCAAAAAGTGTTCCGGTAGAACATTCCGCACTGGTCGTCGGTGCCGGTGTCGGTGGTATGCAGGCAGCACTCGACCTGGCAAGTGCCGGGATTAAGACTTACCTCGTTGAGGCAACCCCGACCATCGGTGGCCGCATGTCCCAGCTCGACAAGACCTTCCCGACGCTTGACTGTTCCCAGTGTATCCTTACACCGAAGATGGTGGATGTCGGACGTCACCCGAACATCGAA
>JAJRBL010000262.1 GCA_028679485.1 Methanospirillum sp.
ATAAATACGGGGACAGGTATACCGGAACATACCAGATCTGGGGACTGGAACGGGGAGATGATGGCATCAACTGGAAGATGAATGCATCTGCAGAAGTAAGGGATGAGAATCCCGCTCTTTCCACGATTGCAATCACACCCCTATCATGATAATATCGGGCCCTGGATCTTATCTCTGGATTTCACTTCACTTTTTGAGTTCCTTTCAATTTGAAGACCTTACGGCATGCAGGTAAATTGATCAGAAAAAGGAGGTATCATCTCGTCCGGATCTGCTCTATTCATCCGGTTTGGGTGAATTTATCCCGTCATTCAAACAGGATACCATCCCGTGTTCAATACGGTATGTCACACCAGTGACAGGGTATAGAACAATGGGAGATTTTATATCAACCTCAGTAACAAAGGCCGCTTCCCGGACTCTTGCGAGCCCGGTTACGGATATTGCATCGTTTAACACGATCGTAAACGGCGTTGTCTCAGACAACCCGTGGGGATGCACCTCGTATGAATCAGGCGGACGGACCCTTGCTCCGGTAAGGGTTACGAAGCAGTATGTATCAGGAAAAGTCGTGTTTGAGAACACCGAAGGCTCAACAGTAGGCACCATCAGTGTCAATGCACCTTCCTCTTCTGCATTCGAGACTGATATCAGTACTATACTGGCAAATGCCGCTCTTGCAACCGCCATGGGCGGAACAGCCTCTCATGACAGTTCGGGAGACAACTTCAGTACTGCACTCAGCTGTCATGCAACAAACGGCGAGGTGTTCAAGGTCACCTTCACCCGGGAGAAGGTTACCATCTCCGGATATGAAGATGATTCCATCTTAACCACCATCGAGACCTGGGCAGACACCGTAGCGGCATTGGCATAAATGCCCTGGTTTCATTTTTTTCGGAGGATGAAATGAACCAGGTATTCGTGACATCAGGCTATGCTCTCCTCGCCTGTGCAATCCTGGCAGGTGCAGGTCTGGCCTTTGCAGATTCAGCCACCTCCTCGATCGTCTGTACCGGTGCTGCCTGGGTATCCTCCTCGGTTATCAGCCAGGGGCAGACCTATGCAGCGAGCCTCTTCACCACCGACCCGGCAGTTCTGTTCAGGGAATTATCCGCGGGAAAGATGGTGAAAGTCACCACCGATGCCAGGTCCTCAGGTCCCATGGGTATTGACGAGTACTCCGGTCAGACCGTAAACAGAACCGGAGACAACTCAGAATGCCTGTTTGAAGAAGCGGGAAACAGATCTCTCCGCCGGGACGAGATCAGGACCTTCGGTCTTCTTTCAAACGGAACCTACCACTCGGTCCGTGGTCTCAACGCCGAAACATCTGCCCTGACGATGATGAACGGGACCGGACTTGTCCTGACACGGGGAGAGTCTTCTGACGGGAACCGGACGATAACATCTGCTTCAGATGTCGCAGGCCAGCTGAACATCAGTGAACAGATGGTATTCGGGAAGGAATCATGACGACCGATGGTATTCTCGCGGTTGTTTCATGCGGGATGGCCGTGGCAAACAGTGTCGGAACGGTGATTATCTGGTTTCGGTATTTCAGCCTCTTCCGGGGAGTCATCTCCCTGTGTCCGGGCAGATGGGAAGGGAAATGTCATCGTCTCTGACCAGATTCTCTGCAAAAAGAGAAAAAAGTAATCTCTTCCCGGTTTCTTTTTTTTCCTGTTATATCTCAGCAGGATGCCTTTCAGGAAAGGCTCGTCATCTCAACCAGAATCCAGGTAATAATTTAACCACCCGGAGAATGACATTAATCAGAAGTTCGTATCCTGCCAGTTATCCTGCTTTATCCGGAAGATATTCTCGGCACTGATATCCTCATTCGATGCAGAGACGACGACCTTGTATGCACCGAAGGTATAATTGGCGATGTCCCCGGTATAGAGCCACTTGTTCATCCCGGCAGTCTCCGGGGTAAACGAGGGCTTTGTCTCCTTTTCTGCTGAAAGAACCCTGATAACTGCAGCTTCACCCTGGGAATTATCCGGGAATCTCGTGATATTTACCGTCAACTCCTCTCCCACCGGCAGGCTGGTCTCTCCGTAAAATGTCGGGGGAAGCTGGCCTATCGTATAAGGATAGATGGTAAGCACCGGCCGTTCATTCGTGTCAGGATCAGTTGTATCTGCCCAGGCTGTCCCTGCCATAATAAAACAGAAGGTACACACGGTAATTAAAAATCTGTACATATCCTATGTCTGGCGGGAGGGGATATGAGGATTGGGGAATTGTTACCTGGTGCGTATAAAAAACAATATCTGCACGGAGATTCTCCAGGACCCCGCGTATTTACTATCCTGCTTCTGTCATGCCATAACACCCTGATCATCACCACTGGTTAACGTGTGTTTATTTAATTTAATTAATCAAGACAAAAAACAAAAACTTATCTTCATATCCTGTAAACACTATCCATATCAGAATCCCCGGTATCTCCCCTGGGGCAGGTACCAGCTGATGGATGAGGTATAGTGATGAATAATTACGTATACAGGATTTTTCTCGTAATCTCCCTGATTGTAAGTCTCTCCTGTTTCGGATCAGTATATGCAGAAGAGACAACGGTTATCACCGATATGGCAGGACGGTCAGTCACGGTTCCGGCAGAGATAGACTCGGTCCTGGGAACCGCTCCGCCGGTCTCCGAGGTGACCTACATGATAGCCCCGGATACCCTGATCGGGCTGAACTTTGTCTTCAACAACACCAAGTATGTTCCAGCCGAGTATGCATCGCTTCCGAACGTAGGCGGCCAGCAGATGGGGAATACACTCAATTATGAGACCTTCCTCTCAATGAATCCTGACATCGTCCTCTATGGCTTTACCCCCGGGACCGATGCAAACAGCACAATAGACGATCTGCAGACACATCTGAACCCTATCCCGGTCGTTGCCGTTGCAGACTCCACGAATGCAAACAATTATGACCCTGAGATTGCCTTCGTCGGAGAATTATTCGACCAGAAACAGACTTCAGAAGATCTCATCACGTTTTACCAGGATGTATATCGTAAAGTCAACGGGACCGTGGCATCAATTCCTGATGAAAAGAAGAAACGGGTGTATTATGCTGAGGGTGCCGAAGGCCTGAAGACCGATCCGTCAGACTCGATGCATGCCCAGCTTATCAACATCTGTGGGGGGAAAAATGTCGCCAAGGTCAATCAGATAGGATCAGGAGGCATGTCCCCGGTCTCGATGGAACAGGTTGTCTCATGGAATCCTGAGGTGATCATCGCTGGAGATGCACAGTTTTACAAGAAGGTTCTCTCTGATCCGAACTGGAAGGATATCACGGCAGTACAAAATAAGCAGGTATACCTGATACCCAACCAGCCATTCGGATGGTTTGACCGCCCGCCGGGAGTAAACACCATCATCGGCATTCCCTGGACGGCAAAAGTGCTGTACCCTGACATGTTTGCCGACATCGATCTGGCATCCCTGACAAAGAAGTTCTACTCAGAGTTCTATCACTATGACCTGACAGATGATGAGGTATCAGAGATCATCACCTCCTCAGGTCTTACGATCTGAGGGTCGGGTAATAACTCCCCAGGAATCCGGACGATCCCCCTGCTATGATACGGGATTTGTATTCTGGGAAGGGCCTGGAGAGCCCGGTTGCCAGGTATACCGGGCTTTTCCATTCCCTGACCACCAGGTTCAGACGGTTCCCGGGATTGCCATAAATTTCCGGTGAAATAATCCGGATTTTAATAATACCTCCTTTTTCCCGATGAACTCAGGCGATCCATACGTTATCCGCTTATTGAACCGGTGTTACACCTGGTTGGAATACTCCATCATTTCCTGGATCCAATATGTTTACATCGATTTCAGGGACTCACCACATCTAAAGGCTCTTGGGGATTTCGAAACGGGATAATATGAGGCGGAAGTACGTTCTCCATCAGGTTTATCTTCTCGCCGGATGAAACCATTCTTCCCGGATGTTAAGATAGGTGTTTTGACCGAGGTGTATGAATAACCATCCTGCCAGGAGAGACTGATGCAGATCCTTGATCCGGAAAAAACCAGGCTTATCAAGCAGTACCTCCGGGAAAATCCCCGAGGTATGAACATCTCTGCCATTGCATCGAAGACCGGTTTGAACCGGAACCTCGTGGCGAAGTACCTGGATCTCCTCACGATCTCCGGGTTAGTCGAGATGCAGAACTATGGGGTTTCCAAGACCTATTTCCTCTCCCATCGTGTTCCGATATCAACTCTCCTTGAATTCACCTCAGATTACATCATCACATTCGATGCGGACCTGCAGATTACCCAGGTAAATGATCGTCTGCTCTCTCTTCTGGGTAAAACCAGGGAGATGCTCATCGGCAGGTCCCTGTATGAGATCGAAGATCCGTTTCTGAAGCATCTTCCTGCAGAGGAACTGCACGAGGACCTGCATAAAACCGGGGAGAAGATCCGGGAGATGAGTTACCTGTTTGACAAAGATGAGCGGCACTTCCGGATGAAACAGATTCCAGCGGTTTTTGACGACGGCACCCGGGGATTTACCTGCATTCTTGAAGATACCACCATCAAGCATCAGGCAGAAGAGGCAAGGGAACAGTATATATCCCAGTTGGAGTTTTTTTCCCGGAAACTGCAGGATTTTATGGAAGTTCCCCCAAGTTCTGGCCTGTACCAGGCTATCGGTGCCGGTCTTGATGAACTCATCCCCAATTCGATAATCATCGTCAACCTGTATGACCCCCAGTCAAAAGGCCTGCTATTTGAGGCTATATACGGGGAGAGAGGGATAGAATTTTTCAAGCGATGTCGCGAATGCGGTTTTACCTGGAAGGCTGAACAGGCGTATGATCTGGTCTCCGGATTTTTACGATCCGGAAAGATATACCAGATGCCGGGAAAACTTCATTATGCATCATTTCAACTCATCTCCCCGGATGATTGCATAAAGATTGAAACAGAATTCAAAGTTGAGAATTTTTATTCCATTGGTCTTATATGGCGGGGATTTCTCCTGGGAAATATTACCATCATACTAAAGAAGGATTCACAGCCGATTAATATCCCTCTCGTCGAGACCTATGCACGGGCTGCATCGATAACCCTCCAGCGCCATATTGCCGAAGAACGGCTCCATAAAAACCCAGATCCGGATAATCCCTCTTCCTGGGCTCCAGGGATGGA
>JAJRBL010000263.1 GCA_028679485.1 Methanospirillum sp.
CTTGTCTTCACTCTCTTTCAGGAGTTTTTCTGCAGAGAAGACTGCCATATCGGCGTTGTTGCGGATCTCGATCTCCTCTTTCTTTTTATTGTCATCATCTTCGAACTTCTTGGCATCATCGACCATCCGCTTGATCTCGTCGTCAGAGAGTTTTTTGCTGCCTTTGATGGTGATAGCCTGTTCGTTTCCGGTTCCGAGATCCTTTGCGGTTACATGGATGATACCGTTGGCATCGATATCGAATGTCACTTCTATCTGCGGAATACCACGGGGAGCCGGGGGGATACCGGTCAGCATGAACCGTCCGAGCGTGAAGTTGTCGGCTGCAAGTTTCCGCTCACCCTGGACTACATGGATCTCCACTGATGTCTGGTTATCTGCTGCAGTAGAGAAGATCTGGCTCTTCTTGGTTGGGATAGTGGTATTGCGTTCGATGATCGGGGTGGCGATTCCGCCGAGGGTCTCTATAGAGAGGGTGAGCGGGGTTACATCAAGCAGTACGATGTCGCTTGTTTCCCCGGCAAGGACACCTCCCTGGATTGCGGCCCCTACGGCGACACATTCATCAGGGTTAATCCCTTTGTCAGGGTCCTTTCCGAGGAGGTCCTTGACCTTCTGCTGAACGATCGGGACACGGGTCGATCCACCGACGAGCAATACCCGGTCGATCTCCGACGGTTTCATACCTGAATCAGAAAGGGCCTGTTTTACCGGGCTGATAGTACTCTCGACAAGATCCGAGATCAACTGCTCAAACTGTGCACGGGTCAGATCGATATCCAGGAATTTCGGGCCTGATGAATCGGTGGTGATGTATGGCAGGTTGACGTTGGTCTTCTGTTTCTGCGAGAGTTCGATCTTTGCGTTCTCTGCTGCATCACGAAGACGCTGCATCGCCATTGGGTCTTTGGTGAGGTCGATACCTTCTTTCTTTTTGAATTCAGAAGTCAGGTAATCGGTGATCCGCTTGTCAAAATCATCTCCGCCAAGGTGGTTATTCCCCGAGGTTGCCTTGACTTCAAAGACGCCATCTCCAAGTGTCAGGATTGAGACATCGAAGGTTCCACCACCGAGATCGTACACGAGAACGGTATGGTCATCCTCCTTGTCAATCCCGTATGCAAGTGCGGAGGCGGTGGGCTCATTGATGATACGGAGTACTTCAAGACCGGCAATGGTGCCGGCATCCTTGGTAGCCTGCCTCTGGGCATCGTTGAAATAGGCCGGAACGTTAATTACTGCTTTTTTTATCTCCTCGCCCAGGTATGCCTCTGCATCTGTCTTCATCTTCTGCAGGATCATTGCAGATATCTCCTGCGGGGTGAAGTTCTTCCCGGACAGGGTGATCTTCTTCGAGGTTCCCATCTCCCGTTTTACCGATATGACGGTGTTCTGATGGTTGGTTATCGCCTGCCTTTTTGCAAGACTTCCGACAAGCCGTTCACCTTCCTTGGTAAATGCCACAACTGAAGGCGTCGTCCGTCCTCCCTCGGCATTTGGAATGACCACTGCTTTTCCACCCTCCATGATGGACATGCAGGAGTTTGTTGTTCCCAGATCTATACCCAGAATTTTTTCGCTTGCCATAATGATCGCAGATTTATTCGTTAGATGTGTTGTGTTCGTCTGATGCTGTACCCTGAGAGATAACCACCTGGGCAGGACGGATAATCCTGTCCCGAAGGCAGTATCCCCTGCAGACCTGGTCGCAGATGATCCCTTCTTTTTCGTTTGACGGAATCATGGCGACTGCTTCGTGACGGGTCGGATCGAATTTTTCCCCTATCGAATCGTAGGCTTCAATCTCCTGCCTTTTCAATACCTGAACAAGGAGCTTCTGGATCTGAATAAATCCTTCATGCGATTCTCCCTCAGCCTTCGCAGCCCGGTCAAGACTGTCGGCTACCTCAAGCATATCCCTGGCAAATTGCCCGACTGACTGTGAAATCCGCTGTTCTGTCTCCCGGACAGAACGTTTTCGGAAATTTTCGAAGTCTGCTGCGAGCCGTAGATATTTCTCATGCATTTCATCATACTCTGATTGCAGGATCTCAAGCGGAGATTGTTCCTTTCCGGGGGGTGATCCTTCCGGGACAAGTCCGCTCTCATCCTCCTGACTCATTTCAGACTTCTCATCATGATGGTTATCCACGGTATCGGTCATAGAGGTTCACCATTATTGTTGCAATGTAGTTCTATATATAAATTTGGTTTCCTGCATGTTTCTATTGTATTAATGTTTCATTGATAGGAATTTAAAAATTCATAATTTTTGATTATTTTGTAATTTGCATTACATTTTATGAGTTTCTCTTAATTGCAAGCAGTAACCTTTGGTTAGTGTGATCCACGCTTCCCTGGTATCACCCACCGGTCATTTCGTGACGCGCGAAATGAAAAACGGGTACCTGCTTTTTTTTAAAAAAATGGGTCGTAATGCCGATTATCCCGTGATCTCTTCCTTCTGCGGCAGGTCTTGGTATTTTTTTTACACCCGCCGGACAACATTCTCCCCCGATAAACAATTCGGTTTTATGTTCTTATGATATCTTTCCTGAGGGAGTTAACCTGGAAATACTCTCCATAATATTCGCGCTCCAGTGGAAATCATGGGGTAGGATCATCAGGGTAAAACCATATCTGCCTGGTGTATCTGTACTGGCAGCATGTCAGATCTTCTCTTCAGGTTACCGGGGTGATATGTTCCAGGCAATCAGGGAGTATATACCTGTGGGGAGTGGTATTGGACTCCCCTTCCCTCTTTTCCGGGAGGAAAGAGGGGTATCCGGCGTTTCCCGTGAACTGGTGTATCCGTTCCTCAGAAGACCATGAAGGATTGCCTGGCGAGAGTACCTTCTCTTTCAGTTCCTTCCAGAGGGAGATGTTCAGGACTCCATTCGTCCTGAAATGATCGAAAAGAACTCTGGCAGAGAGATCACCTGCCACATACTCCCAGTAGGATCCGGCAGTATCATCGATCAGCCGGGGAGATGCCAGGAGATATCCCCCGTTATCAGTAACGGTGACTCCGGTGATGTTCTGGTAATATTCGGTATACCACTCTTCAAACCTGATATCCCCGGAAGATGTGGCAATCCTGAGATCCAGCAGACTGATGATCACCTGAATGGCACGATTCCAGATCTCTTCATGAGAATCCGGCGAATAATACGGGGTTTTATTATTAAGATCTTCAGTGACCGGATGGAGTGAAGAATACCCTGGTGCAGAGATCATCTGCATCATCTCCGGGGTCTGGGATATATGCTCAAAAAGCAACGATGATGTCTCTGTCATCTCTGCCGGGATATACGGGCTGGTATCCTCGGAGAATGAAAATATGCCTGCGAAAAAGTGCCCGAGTTCATGGAAGAACAGGCGCAGTTCGTCAGGTGTAAACCATCTCTCCTGGTCCGCTGAAGAGATAGTCCCTGATATCAGGAATACCGGCGGTATTCTTTCTTCTTTATATCCTTGATATCCGCCCTTTGAAAGCATGGCCGTCATCCATCCGGGATTACCCTGCCCCCCTTCCCGGAGGTCCAGGTACAGCCATCCGAGGGTGATATCCGGATCCCCCCCGGAAATTCTGTAAACTGATACCTCCGGTGCATATACCGGGGCATCAGCCTCATCAATCCTGATATCAAACAGGCATGAGAAGACCTGGAGACACCTGGATACGGTAGTCCTGACCGGGTACCGTGACTGAAGGGAATAATCATCCCTGATATGTTCCTGTTCCTGGTTGAGCAGGGATAAAGTCTCATAATCATAAAGAAACGATGCGTTGGGCTGTGATTTTTCTTTGATCTCAAGCAGACTCCTTATTACTGGTTTTACCTCTCCTCTGGTATCAAGCGCCACGGTATCAAGATATGAAATTACCCTGCCTGCATTCCAGTCCCGGCTACCTGATCCCGATATGAGGTCAAACCAGTTCCTGTATCCGAGCATCGTTGCGATATCGTTCCTGGTTCCTGCAGAATGCCGCAGTAATTGCAGATTTATCGAAACCAGGCCGTTTGTTTGCGTATTATTAAGGTACCTCCTCCTTATATCCTCTAATTCAGAATATTTCTGCAGAAGAAGCATTTTTTTATCGGCCGGAAGTTCGGCACCACCCCGTTTGAAAAATAGCATCTCCTGTTCCTGAATCTCCCTTCCCAGATCCGATTCAGGAGTCGTATTTCTGATTGCCCAGTACAGGTCAGATCTTGTGGCTAACTCGTGAAGAAAGGCTGTCCTCCTGGCTGCAGCCTGTCGGGATGCTTCTGCCAGATCGTTCTCCCGATATAATCGCTCTAACACGGTGTATTTATATAATCGATAATCCAGCCTGGTGAGAATTATATCCAGCCCCAGGAGAGTATTAGTTTCATTCCGGTCTTTATCAGAAATTCCCGCCAGAATTTCGATCTCTGTTTCTGCCTGGCTCAGGCTTTTGGTGACCTCTGATATAATCTCCTTCCCGCTCAGGGGGAATGTCACCGGAGGGTATTCATCCGAGTCTGAAAAACCGGAATCCAAAGATAAGGAAGGTCGTGTATCACCTATAGCAGCATGTGTGCAGACTGCCATGATGAACAGGACGAGGCATATGAGATATCTCTGCTCCTGTACTGTCATCTCCTCCTCCGAATTTACTTATTATTATTCCCTGAGGGCATATTCCTGTTTTGCGGATGATGAGATCCCTCTGAAGACCGGGTTTTCAGGAGAAAATACAATCGATCCTTCCTGCAACATCGGGGTAATTCAGGTGATGAGAAAAATCATATTGCATGGTGATGTAATGAGATATTAGTATACTATGTACGTCGACTGGGTAGGTTGGTACATGATATGATCTGTATGTATGGTATCAATAGGGGTATCAATGATGAATAAATCTCACATTATTCCGACAATTTTCGTTTTATTAGGTATCATCGCTCTTTCGGCATATGCATATGCTGAACCATCACCTGGTGGGCTGGACCACCCCGGGGGATCGCAGAATCCGGTCTATTCAGAGCCGTACTACCCTTCGAATCCTCCATCACCGGGATTCCAGGGGTCCATGGATCAGTTTGGGCCGGTTCCTACTCCCAGTATGGGGCCGGTTTATTCAGAACCGTATTCTCCATCGAATTCTCCTTCCGGTAACCCTGGTGTTTCACCCGATAATTCTGGTATCTCTGGGGATCCGGTGACCACTCCGGTCTATTCTGAGCCGTATTATCCCTCGAATCCTCCTTCCGGTAACCCTGTTCCTCCCGATAGCCATGACTCCTCTCCGGATCCGTTATCCAGTCCTGTTTATGGGGAACCGTCGAATCCTCCTCCCGATAATACTGGTATCTCTGGGGATCCGGTGACCGCTC
>JAJRBL010000264.1 GCA_028679485.1 Methanospirillum sp.
TCATCTGTGAGCCAATGGCTCATGGCTGGTTTCTTTGTTCCCATGTAAACATAGAGGGTGATGCTGTAAAAATACTCCCCGTTTATGATCGTCTCTTCAAGATCCCTTTGGAATGCGGCATGGTCAGATGCCGTGATCAACCCCCTCTGTGCCATCTCTTCAAAATCCCCGATCCTCTGGTAGCCATAGAGGACTGGATCATACTCGGTATTGACCAGGACGAAGGGGATCACCTCCCCGGAAAAACCGGGGTTCTTTTTGAATAACCCCGCCATCCTTCGTCCCATCCATCCGTCGCTCTCCGCCATCCAGTCCTGTTTCCAGTCGCTGAAGGCAGCGACGATTCTGCGGATAAGCGTTTTGTCTGAACCGTTGATTATCTGGGAATCCCAGTCATAATGACTGAAGATGACCTGGCCTCCCGGTTTTATAACCCGGTACACTTCAGAGATCAGGGCATCTTTATCCCGTACGCATTCGAGGAGGTTTCCCGAATAGACGATATCAAAATAGTTGTCGCCGAATGGCAGTCCTGAACTGGCATCCGCCCGGGTAACAGAGAACCTGGGATCGTTCCCGGTTCTCTCCCTGGCCTCCCTGATCGCCTTCCCTGAGGTATCGATCCCTGTCAGCACCGCATCTTTACCGCACCGTTTCCCGAAAGAGACGAGATCGTACCCTCTCCCGCATCCGATATCAAGGACCGATGCAGCTGTTTCGAGATGCATCAGGCTATAGATATCTTCACGCATTCCTGCCACATCAGGTCCGATCCGGTATGCGGTATCCGGGTTCACCGGCAATTCCACCAGATATGGGCACCGAGAGCACGACCCGGTACCCGGTATCCAAGATCGGTCTTTTGAAGCGAATTCTCGCAGTATTTCCTGATAATCTCCTCCTGTTCAGGATTAGTGCAGTTCAGACGCTGGTATAATGCCCTGACGGCATCATCGATCGTGGGGAAGAAGGCAGGTTCACATCCCGGTTCCACCACGAGATTTGCATAGATCTCCATGTCGTACAGGACCTGCCAGAGGATCTCTGCCGTTGGCTCCCCGGGAAAATCTGCCCCATGGAGTGCCGGCCACAGTGCCCCGTTCAGCCTGGCGGTGAGTGGCTGGGTCAAGAACCAGAAGAGATGAACGGTGCCGGTACAGACTGCATTCATCTTCCGGATAGCCTCCCCGATATCGGTCAGCATGAGACTGTAGGAGGCGACCACCACGTCAAAAGGATCGCCCAGCTCCTCGATCGTCACATCCTCCCAGGTTTTTTGTATGAGGGTAATGGGTCTTGTCTGCTGTTCCTGCCTGTATAAAAGAAGGGCTTCGCCCATCGCCCCTGCCGGTTCGACAGCCACGACATCACAACCATGGGCAGCGAGAGGGATACTCAATGTTCCGGTGCCTGCACCGATATCAAGAACGCGGCAGCCGTCCCTGATTCCCATGACGGCTATCCGGTCTTCTGCCTCCTTTCTCCAGTTGTTCAGGCTCTTTATGAAATGATCCTCCAGCCTCTTCTTGTCGTTCCAGAACGACTGGGGAGAGCCAAACTGCGGCACTGCAAGCCGTGCAAGTCTCTGCCTGCTCCAGCGGTTCTGCCAGTATTTCTCAGGTAACTCTTCAATATCAGGTATTGACGAAGGGATCGTCTCTTCTGGTTTCATCTTTACTGTTTTTAGTTGATTTTTCTTGGCAATAACTACAATCATTCACCATTCAGGATAATCGATAAAAAGTGCCCATCTCTATCGATTGATCTGAGGGGAATACCATCAGACTTTCAAGATCTCACAGGACATATATAGAAACTTGATAAAAGGTATGGTATGTTCGAATCGGTAGGAAGAAGTATGGCTCTCATCAGGGAGAGCTGGGAAGTACTTAAAAAAGATAAAGAGATACTGTTATTCCCGGTTCTGTCAGGCATTATCTGCATCATCATCGCCGCCTCGTTCCTCATCCCCGCGGTTCTTATGGGAATAGGCTTCGATACAAAGCACCAGACCACCCCGCTGGTGTATGCCGGTATCTTCCTCTTTTACCTGGTAACGTATTTTGTTGTTATCTTCTTCAATGCCGGTCTTGTTGCCTGTGCCCATATCAGGCTGACCGGAGGGGATCCCAGATTCTCTGACGGTATAACCGCAGCAAAAAAGAATATCGGGCAGATCTTCATCTGGGCGCTCATATCCGCAACAATCGGACTTGTTCTCCAGGCGATCAGGGAGAACAATAATATCGTTACCCAGATCATCGCGTCCATAATAGGGGTTGCATGGAGCCTTCTCACCTTCTTCGTTATCCCGATCATGATCATCGAGAAACGGAGCACGTTTGACTCGATCAGGGAGTCTGCATCGCTGTTTAAGCGGACATGGGGGGAGACGGTTATCGGTCAGGGGGGTATAGCCCTTATTTTTGTTCTTATCGCACTGGCAGCCCTGGTACCGGTTTTTCTCGCGATGATGACCGGGGTTGCGGTCGTTATTATAGCAGCAGTCTCCCTGTACCTGCTCCTCCTGGTTATCCTCTTTGTGATGGTAAATGCCATGCAGGGGATCTACAATACTGCCCTGTACCTGTACGCAAAGAACGGTACTGTTCCGTCTGTCTTCTCAAAGGAACTCATCGAACAGGCATTCATGCCCAAGAAAACCGGTACGTTCCGGGGTGGCAACATCTGAATCCACCCTCATATCTTATCTGTCATCACGGGGCGATGGTGAAAAATCAGAGGTGTATCGTTTAAATTCCAGGCTCGTTCATTACTTCCGTGAACGTCCGGCATCTCCCTTCCCTGTAATCCTTTCTTGCTCATGTTCTGCATTTCAGGTTGTCACCGGCA
>JAJRBL010000265.1 GCA_028679485.1 Methanospirillum sp.
AAATAATACGACACTTCCGGGTGCTGATAGGGAGATAAGAGAAGAGAAGAGTATTTTTGCCTTTTCCGGCGGGATGTAACAGATGAGACCTTCCATGAGGAAGAGGGTCTTCCGGCAGGAATCAAGCCCGCTTGCCATCAGTACAGTCTCAAGCGGTGTGGTGCTCAGATCCACCGGGATATACGTGACATGATCAGGGAGTGATCCGAATATCCCCTTGATCGTCGCTTTCTTTCTCTCCTGGATATCAGGGAGATCAAGTTCAAAAATCTTTGTCCGGGCTATCCCCTCTATCCGGTACGCTCTGGTATCATATCCTGCTCCGATGATGACGACCTGTGTACATCCGTCCCTGATGCAGGCTGCAGTCTTGTCATCGAAAAACCGTACCCGGGTATAGAGACTGTTTTTATGACCCGGGAACCTGATCTCGTAGTCGTCCTGCATCGCTTTCATCTTTTCCGGGGGCATCCGGGACAGGATTTCAAGCAACTCCGGGTTTACAAACCGTAAAGCATATGGATCATAGCAGATTCGCTCCCCGGGAGGGCGCCGGGACTCTTTTGCCCTTATGAGGGCAAGCGACTCTGCAGTGATGCTCCCGTTGCGGTTTTCCATCATGTACCGTTCATATTCGGATATGGTTTCCATACTCTCCCGGGGAAGCGCCGGATTCATAGTCTCTCCTCTTTCCTATACCCTGATGGATTTTTCGGTATTTTCCAGAGATGAACCGTATGAGATGCGGATGACCCTTTCAGCACTCCTCATCGCTGGGAGCCTCTCCGGGGGCCTGCACCGGCAGAGGGGGGATTTTACTTCCTGGTATCCTTCTTTTTTGCCCTGGGACGATCGAGGAGCAGTTCTAACCCCTCAAGCCAGAGATCCTTGATCTCGTCCTGGCACATCCAGATGAGCTGGTAGTTCTGCAGGCCGGAATAGAGTGCTACGATAAGCAGGGCCAGTTTATGGGTATCCCGCGGGGTCTTACCCGGATGTTGTTTCTCTTCCTTTCTGATGGCTTCTTCAAAGGTGGCGATGAGCGCATTGTAATATTCCCGTGTAGAATGGGTAATATCCGAATTCCTGACAGCCATTGCGAACATCTCAAAAAATATCGCCCTTTGGCGGTGGTCGGTCAGGGAAAACCGGTCGAAGATCTGGTCCAGCATCTCATCTATCGGACGGTTATAAAACGAATCAAAGGTCGTTCGCTCAAAATCGCCCTGGAATTTTTTGAGGACTGCCTTGATGAGATCCTCCTTTGTCTTGAAATACCAGTACACTGCCCCCTTGGTGACCCCTATCTTCTGGGCAACAAGATCAAAGGTCAGCTGATGGCATCCCCGTTCAGCGATAACATCCATTGCCGCTTCGATGATCCGGCGTTTTGCCTCTTCCTTATACTCAGGGACGACTTTTGGCATGAATCCATCATATATTGGGCTTTCATCAGAAAAAAACATGACATCAACAGGGATACAAACCGATTGAATTAATACATACTAATTAGTATGTTGATTATGTGATAGAATGCTTATTGGTTTTACGTATGTTTCCGGGTGAATGAGTTAATAAACAACGGTTATCCTGCCAGGCTGATCTCGTCTTTGTTCAGGCTTTGGTCACTATCAATAGGACGATAACGATCACCCATGAGTTCCGGATCGGATGATCCGGCGGAACGGTTCCAGAACACGATGAATACCCACCCGGGAAAGGGAGCGAAGAGACGCTCGTGCCAGGGGGGTTCTCACCGGAAAAGGAAATAACGATCATGTATGCCTCAAACAAAAGAGATAACAACTGATTTTGAATGGATACGATATGCTGCCCTTGACCTGGGTGCGACCGATGCAAAGGTCATTCCCACTGCAGAGGTGGTAGTCGAGAACCGGGTGCCCCTGCTCTGCAGGTCCGGGTGTGTAACCTACGGGACCCGTCTCACCTGTCCTCCACGGGTGCCGACACCGGACGAGTTCAGGAGGATCCTCTCCGAGTACAGCTATGCCCTCCTCGTGCAGTTCACCTCTGATGCCCGGGCAGATCCCGATATCATCTGCTCGCTCTGCAGGAATATCTTCGATCCCGAGGCTGATCCCGAACAGAAACAAAAAGCGAGTGAATTCATGGACAAGTACACCGGTGGGAATACCGGGCGGCTTGACATCATGCTTGAACTGGAGAAGAAGGCATTCAATGGAGGCTGTACATTCGCCCTGGCCTTCGTGAACGGCTCCTGCAGGCTCTGCAAGACCTGCAACCTCAAGGAGGGAACCTGTCTTCATCCAACCCGTGCACGGATACCCGAGCATGCCGTGGGGATAAACATGGTAAAAACCGCAGAAAAAGCAGGGATGCCGATCCATTTCCCGGTCACCGGTTCTCCAAGACCCATGGCTATTCTTCTTTTAACGTGAGGGAAAAGAATGACAGAAAAAAGAGGTGAGATCCCGGACTTGAGGAAGGGAACAAGCTGGATGGCCGGGGGAATGGCCATGCACCGTGCAGCGGAGTCCCTGTTACCCGAGGACGAGCGGATATGCTATGATCCCTATGCGGTACGGTTTATCGATCCCGGGATCCTGAAATATGCCGCCGAACATCCGGAGGAGGCAGCACGAAAGGTCGGGGA
>JAJRBL010000266.1 GCA_028679485.1 Methanospirillum sp.
CGTATGATTGCCGGACCCGATAATCCTCCCCTTGTCCATCACCAGGATCCGATCGGCGGCGATGACAGAA
This sequence comes from Methanospirillum sp., assembly GCA_028679485.1. Classification (GTDB taxonomy): domain Archaea; phylum Halobacteriota; class Methanomicrobia; order Methanomicrobiales; family Methanospirillaceae; genus Methanospirillum. The sequence goes on from JAJRBL010000266.1 coordinate 71, forward strand.
CTGATCCTCTGTGCCACGATGATGATCGTTGAGTCTGCCATCATCTCAGATAGTGCATCCTGGATGGATGCTTCCGTTACGACATCACAGGCGCTGGTACTGTCGTCAAGGATGAGAATTGCGGGTTTCGTGACGAGTGCCCGTGCAATTGAAAGCCGTTGTCTCTGTCCTCCCGAAAGGTTTGTGCCTCTCCGGCTTACCAGTCCGTCGTACTGTTCCGGGATGTTCTCCACGAAGGTCTGGGAGTCGGATGCAATGGCAGCCTCTTTCATCTGATCGTCGGTTATGGATGGAGAACCGAATACAATCGTATCCCTGATGGTCCCGGAGAAGAGGACAACCTCCTGCTGGCAGAACCCGATCATCCTTCGCAAAACCGGGAGGGCAATATCCCTGACATCGACCCCGCCGATGGTTATTTTTCCCCTGGTTACATCATAGAACCGGGGTATGAGTGAAACGAGGGTACTTTTCCCTGACCCGGTTGCCCCGAGTATCCCCAATTTCTCCCCCGGTTTAATCGTGAACGAAATATCTGAAAGAACCATGGTATCAGGATTTGTTGATGAACCGGGGTACCGGAACGATACCTGGTCAAAGACGATTCTCCCCTGTATATCCCCGGAGTCGGTTAAAACCGGGGCCTGGGGTGTAACGATATCGGGAACTTCCTTCATAACCTCGAATATCCGGCCTAATGAGGCATTTGCCGATGTAACCATGGGAATGGCAGTTGCAATGAGAAACACCGGGATCAGGAGAAACACGAGGTATTGCCCGGCTGATGTGACATCCCCGATGAGAAGCCCTGTACCGGCAATCACTTCCTTTCCACCGAAAAAATAGACTCCTGCTATACCTAAGAGGAGGATCACCATCATTGCAGGCATAAGGATCGAGAGGTAAAACTGGGGAACCAGGGCAGACTGGCGCAATTTCCCGGTTGCATCGGCATATTTTTGGATCTCATGCTGCTGTCCCACGAATGCTTTTACCACCCTGATCCCTGACAGGGTTTCCTTGAGTGATCTGTTTACCAGGTCAATTTTCTGCTGTTTATTCCGGTATTTGGGCTGAACCACAAGGACGAAGAGCAACAGGATAAGTACAAGCAGAATGAGAAGAATGGTCATGAGATCGAGGAGGAACGGATTGAACAGATATACCATGGCAAAGGTACCGATGATAAGAAACGGTACCTGAAAGAGATTCATAACCGTCTGCATCACCCCGTTTTTTACTGCCAGGACGTCTGACGTAAGTCTGATGAGGAGATCGCTCTGTCTGAACCGGTCGATATTCCCATGAGAAAGGGACTGGATCTTCTCAAACTCCATTACCCGTAACCGGTGGGCAGCACCTTCTCCCATCCTGATCGCGATGACAGCATTTGCTATCAGGCAGATTCCTGCAATAATTGCTGCTCCCAGCATATCTGAACCCGTGTGGATAATATACCTGATATCACCGGTGGCAATCCCGTTATCGATGAGATCTGCACTGAATGCAGGGATGATTAAGGTGGAAATCGCGGCAACAAGACTTAAAAGCAGGGAGATAAGGAACCATCTCCGGTATCCCCTGTAAATTGTCCATAATTGCATGATATTGTTCTCTGCCATGGTAATACTCCCGACGGATACTATCAATCCTTTTTTATTGGGGATAAAGTAAATGGCTCAAATAACCCCTGCTGTAATAAGGGGTATGAGATCGTGAAAGCAATGGGTTTAGTACTTGGGTGACGAACAGTTCTGGACAATTGTCATTCTGCAGGGTTCACCCGGGAGTGTCACATGCATCAATACCATGTCGATTATGGGGGGTAGTTCAGGAATCCGGAGATCACCGGTCAGAAGGCGGAGATGCAACCAGGAGAATGGTCTTGCGGTCCCGTTTTTCAAGTGGGCAGGAGGAAAAAACCAGTTAATTCCGGATTTTGAGGAGAGATTTCCCGTTGAATTACGGAATGGTCACCTGGACCGGTATGTTGAGCCCTTTATCGGCGGAGGAGCGGTTTTTTTATACGTTGTCCAGCATTTCCCGATAAAAGAGTCGATCATCTGTGACATCAACGAGGAACTGATCCTCACGTACCAGGTCATCAAACAGGATGTTGATCCCCTTATCTCTCTCCTCTCCGGTTATCAGGAAGAATATGACGGTCTTGATGACTCAGGGAGAACTTCTTTCTTTTATCGTATGAGAGATGAGATGAACGGGGAACGGAAAGGATTTGATTTCTCCGGTTATGGCACTGCATGGGTAAAGCGGGCTGCCCAGCTTCTGTTTCTTAACCGGACGTGTTTCAACGGCCTGTTCAGGGTGAACTCGAAGGGAGCGTTCAATGTTCCTTTCGGACGGTACAAGAATCCCCGGATTGTACATCCATCGAACCTTCTGAAGGTATCCTCTCTTCTCTCCCATACAACAATCCTGCTCGGTGATTTCAGTATATCCCGGGAATATATCAATGATCAGACCTTTGTCTACATCGATCCCCCGTACCGGCCTTTGAGCAAGACCTCGAAGTTCACCTCCTATTCCCGGGACGGGTTTTCCGAGGATGATCAGGTTCGTCTCTCCCGCTTCTTCTCCGAGCTGGATACGACCGGGGCAAAGGTTATGCTCAGTAACTCAGACCCGAAAAACGAGGATCCGGATGACCATTTCTTCGATGATCTCTACCGGGAGTTCAGAATGGAGCGTGTACTGGCCAAGCGGATGATCAACAGCGTAGGTGATAAACGCGGGGAGATCAACGAGATTATCGTGATGAATTATCACGTGCAGAACCTTTGAGTATTCGTATGATTCACCGGATCAGATGGACATTTTCACTCTTTCCAGGACTCTCCGTCGAGGTTCAAACCGTCGTCCCTCTCCTTTTGTACCGACTCGCCGGGATTTATTTCCGGTATGTTGTAACTCTCCTCTGGAGGCAGGTACCAGTTTTTATGTGGTAGTATACTGATTCATGCATATGAACCGAATCATAAAGATCTGCCTTTACGCTGTTATCGGGTGGCTGGTACCATTTCTTGTTGCTATTCCCTTCTATACTTCAAATGGACAACTTCTGGTAGATTATGCATTATTCAAGAACGTAATGGTGATTACCGGTGGATTAATCGGTGCATTTTTGTTGATTCAGCTTTTTAAAACGTTTACTGGTAATTACATCCGGGAAGCTATACTCATCGGGGTAATCTGGCTAATCATAAACTGGGGACTGGATCTGGTTATTCTGCTTCCCATGAATGGCATGAATCCGGGTGAATATTTTTCCCGGATAGGGCTTGGATATCTCATTATTCCCATCATGTGCATTATGGGAGGATGCATCGCAAATAACATGGTTTCCCTCCATTCCTCTCACTAATCCTTTCCCGGGAACGTCCTGTTTACTAGCGGGTGGTTTCAGGCAACTGGTATAAAGTGATCGATGGGTACTATGATCCCTTTTTTAATCTCATCCGTGCATGTTCCCTATTAAAATAAGGATCCGGGTGGTTTTCCCGATTTTTATTACCTTCCTATTATCCGGATTTGGTAAACTACTATTATATACCTGAAAAGAACATTATTCAGTGGTACTATCATGGTGGTAAAGCAGACGGTAATCAAGAGGATTGGTGTCCTCAGTGCAGCAAAATTCGGTGCAGTCATTGGTTTTATCGAGGGACTCCTCATGGGCCTGGTTTATGGATTAATGCTGGGCGGCATGGTCGGAATGAGCGTAGATGCCGGTATGGGAGCAGGTGCAGGAGTTATTACCTTTATCATGATGATTGTC
>JAJRBL010000267.1 GCA_028679485.1 Methanospirillum sp.
ATTGAAAAATTCAGGGGCGTCATGATTCATCTCGAAGATCGTGATCTGGTGAAGTTTGCCGTGAAGATCACCTCTGAAAGAGGGTTTGAGGTCAGTAATATCAGGGTGGTAATATGAGGATTCCCCTGATGAGCATCCCCCGTTTTGCTTTCGGAATAAAAGGGCTTGATGAGATGCTCTCAGGAGGATTGATTGAAGGTACAGTCTCTTCAATAATCGGCGCATATGGGACGGGCAAAACGAATTTTGCCCAGTATTATATCTGGCAGGGCCTGGTTCTCGGGCAAAATGCGATTTATATCACTCTCGAAGAGAGAACTGCACGTATTATCGGATACATGGAGAATAAAGGGTGGGATATCGGCCAGTACCTGGATAACGGGTTTACCATCGTGAACCTGGATCCTTCAGACTTTAATCTTGCGATAAACAGCGTCAAAAATGAGCTCCCGATGTTAATTAAGAAGATCGGTGCTCATCGTGTAGTGATAGACCCGGTCTCACTCTTCGAGGATCTTTTCCATGATGATGCAACAAGAAGGCGTGAAATGATGCGTTTCCTGGAAAGTCTCAGGGATCTCAACTGCACATCCCTTCTCATCAGTGAAGCAGATAAAACAAACACATTCTCCAGCAAATACAACCTGATTGAATATTTGAGTGATACGGTGATTGTACTGAGATACTCCCGGGGAGGGGTCATTTCAGATACCCACCTCGCGGTTGAGGTGGTAAAGATGAGAATGTCCCAGCATTCCCGTGAAGTAAAACCGTATGAGATCCATCAGGACTCCGTAACGGTGTATACCGAGGCGACGGTATTTTAATCTGCAGTTTTTTACTGTATCCCGTTGGGAAACCTGGAGAGGGACGCATTGATAGATCCTCCTGGTGAAGACCGGTGCCTTTGAACAGAACCTGCCAGGGCAGAATACGATGATGAAGATATGCTGGAGGGAGATCTCATCCCAGAGAAACAGCTGGGCAAATCTCTACGCAGCATGCGAGCGGGAAGGCTATATCCTTGAAAGGGTATCAGGCCCGGAGATGGATGTCACCCTGTACAGCCTGAATTCAATCGTGGGACCTGGATATCTTGATGAGATCAGGCACGCAGACTGTATCACCATAGCAGGAGGACCACATGCAACTGCCCGATGGAAGAACCTGGTTCGGATTGCAGACTACGTGGTGACAGGGGAAGGAGAGCATACGGTCCCCCGGCTTTTGAAGTCCATAGAGTCGGGGGATCCGGTTCCCCCCGGGGTTGCGACCGAAAAAACCTGTACTCCCGTGGATCATACGGTGTACCTGGATGGAAACCCCTGTTTCAGCACCTATAAAGGGTATATAGAGATCTCAAGAGGGTGTCCGTTCAGGTGTGCCTACTGCCAGACTCCGAGAATATTCGGAAACAGTATCCGGCACCGGAGTATTCGTTCAATTATCGCACTTGCCGAGTCATTCAGCCAGATAAGGTTTTTAAGTCCCAATACTCTGGCATACGGGACAGATGGTATCCACCCGGACCCGGATAAGATCCTGAGACTTCTCTCTGAATTATCCGGTACCTATCCTGACAAGGAGATCTACCTGGGGACATTTCCCGGAGAGATCAGGCCTGAGTTTGTGAATGAAGAGTCGGTTGCGCTGGTAACCGGTTACTGTTCAAACAGGAGGCTTCACATCGGTGCGCAGTCCGGCTCTGATCGTCTCCTTAAAAGAATTCACCGGGGGCATACGCTCTCGCAGGTATGGGATGCAGTGGATTGTTGTACTGATGCGGGAATTACACCCGTTATCGATATAATTGTCGGTTTTCCTGATGAAACGGATGATGAGATGGTTGAAACGGCCGGGTTGTGCAGGGAGGTCTCCAGGATCGGGTATGTGCATGCCCACCGGTTTATCCCGCTTCCCGGAACACCTCTGGAGGGGAGTTTATCCCGTGATCTGATCCCGGAGGTTCACACGGTCTTCGGATCACTGGCATTATCTGGCAGATTAACGGGATCCTGGAACGACCCTGAGATAAGATTTTTTAGCAAAATTCCCAAGTAATAACGTATGTTGAAAGCGCTCCTGCTTGCAGATCTGCACGGAGAATACGGGATGCTTGAATCCTTCATGGAATTGGCGCCCGATTTAGTCTTCATCGCAGGGGATATCACCAATATGGGAACTGCAATGGATGTTGAGACCTGTTTTTCCCGGATCGATGTCCCGAGTTTTTCTGTTCCCGGAAATTGTGATCCAAAGGAGGTCGTTGATGCAATCGAACAAAGCTCCAGCGTTAACCTCCATGGTTCGTGCATGAACCTGGGACCGATATCTCTGGTGGGAATTGGTGGATCCAATCCCACTCCTTTTGGTACACCGTTTGAAATGACAGACAAACAGATCGATGACCTGATGAAGGGCTCATTGGATCGGATGCAAAAAAGTATCCATAATGTCCTGATATCTCATGCACCACCGCAGGGGTACCTCGATGAGATCGGGGGAAACCACGTGGGAAGTGCGACCATCCGCAAGTATGTGGACCGGTTTGATCTCGTCTGTTGTGCGCATGTCCATGAACAGCGTGGCATTGTCGAGGAAGAAGGGTTTAAGATCGTGAATCCCGGCCCGGCTGCCATGGGCAACTGTGCGATGATCCATTTTGGGGATGAATCCAAGGATATTGAGGTCAAACTTCTGAATGTGTAGCAAGAAGGAGTTCCAGGTAGGAGATGGTTATCCGTTCTCCATGAACTCCTAAACGAGCAGCCAGTTCATCGACACGTCTGGCTGCTTCATGAACCATATTTTCGGTTATAAGTTCAATCTCGATAAACTGGCCAAGATGTTCGACGTTATCAAGGGCTATTGAGAAGTCCTGTAGGGTCTAGTATTCCCG
>JAJRBL010000268.1 GCA_028679485.1 Methanospirillum sp.
GCTGTTTCAGTCTCGACGATTCTTGTGGTAATTCTTCTTCTGGTCTTCGGGGAGATCTGGCCGAAGATGTACGGCAGCAGACATGCTACTGATTTAGCTCTCCGTGTCTCGCCGATAATCCTGGTTCTTTCAAGGCTCTTCTCCCCGGTGATCTATGTATTCAATACCCTGGCAGGGAAGATGAGTGGAACCGGGGCGTTTGCCCATCACATGATCACGGAAGAGGAGATCAAGGAATGGATAGATGTGGGCCAGGAAGAAGGGACAATCGAGAAAGACGAACAGGAGATGCTTCACTCGGTCTTTGAATTCTCAGACACGAGAGTCCGCGAGGTGATGACGCCGCGGGTTGACGTGGTCATGATCGAAGATACGGCAACCCCGGAGGAGGCACTTGAGGTCTTCAAGACCACGGGTTTTTCCCGGCTCCCGGTCTGGCACGAGAATATCGATACCATCAGGGGAATCCTTAACTTCAAGGATGCATTTATCTCGGTATTGGACCCGGATTCATCAAAATCTGTCACAGATATCTGTTCCGAACCGCTGTTCGTTCCCGAAACAAAGAACATCGATGATCTTCTCAGGGAACTCAGGGTCAAAAAGACCCACATGGCGATAGTACTGGACGAATATGGCAGTTTTGTGGGCATCACCACCGTTGAGGATATTCTCGAGGAACTGGTCGGTGACATCCTTGACGAGTTTGACACGGAGGAGGAGGAACTGGCCAGGGTGGCTGACGGGGTATACTCGGTTGATGCAAGGATGTGGGTGGAGGACTTAAACAAGGAACTGGGTCTTTCCCTGCCGGTAAGCGAGGCATACGAGACCGTTGCCGGTCTTTTCATTGAGAAACTGGGTAATATTCCCCGGATCGGTGAGGTATGCGAACTTCCTGATGAGCGGGTCCGGCTGGTCGTCATACAGATGAAAGGAAAACGCATAACCAGGCTTAAACTGATACAGATCTCTCCATCCGAGACCGAAGACGCTTCAGGTGAGAGCTGATGAAAAAAGGCAGATATGTGGTCCTTGCTTCCGGCAGGGGATCCAACTTCCAGGCAATTCTCGATCGCACGAGGGATGGGTATATTCCGGCCGAGTGTGCCGCCCTGATTACCGATAATCCCGGTGCGAAGGCGATTTTTCGGGCGCAGGATGCGGGTGTTCCCGTCGATGTGGTTGATTACCGTGCATACCCTGACAAAACCAGGTACGAGAAGGCACTCATCACTGCTATCTCCCGGTACTCCCCCGATCTCGTGATCCTTGCCGGATACATGCGGCTGCTTGGGGATCGGATCGTCGACGAGTTTTCAGGCCGGATGATGAACATTCACCCCTCCCTGCTCCCTGCCTTTCCCGGCCTGCATGCCCAGAGACAGGCCCTGGAATACGGAACAAAAGTTGCAGGCTGCACTGTCCACTTTGTGACGAAGGACATGGATGCAGGGCCGGTTATCATCCAGCGTACGGTTCCGGTCCTTGATGATGACGATGAGGACAGCCTGGCAGAGCGGATCCTTACCGAAGAACACCAGGCATTTCCTGAGTCTGTCCGTCTGTTTTTTGAGGGCCGGATCAGGCTTTCGGGAAGAAAGGTGCGAATCCTCTCCTGACTATGGGTAAAAGACATCCGCGTTCTGATCGGAGACAGATCGCCCAAGAAAGGATAGATATCCTGTTTAAACAGGCAGACCGGTTCTTCAGCTGGGATCCGTACTACAGTAACCGGTGTGTTGTTCATGCCTGTCATATAGCGATGAAGGAACGTATCCGGATACCTTCGTATCTCCGGAGAAGATACTGCAGAAGATGCAGGACGTACCTGGTTCCTGGCAGGACCGGGAGAGTAAGGATTCACCGGGGACGGGTGATCATAACCTGTCTCTCCTGCGGATGGCACAGGCGGTTTCCTCTTGTAAGGAGTACCTATGAATACGGTAAAAAAGAAGAAAGCAGTTGATAACAGTTTTCATGATCTGAAGCCTACAATCTGGATAGGCAAGCAGGGAATCACCGATACGATCATCGATGAGATCAGGGGACAGGTAAAGGTCAGGAAGGTCATCAAAGTGAAATGGCTTGCATCTACTGATATCGATCCCCCGGCGGTTGCCTCTGCAAGCGGAACGATACTCCTCCAGATCCGGGGAAGGACAATGGTACTTGGGGATTTTCAGGTGTATCGTGATTCGTGATCTCGAAATATATAAGAATAGTCCACGCGAATAAGTAGAGACTACTATCCGTATTGAGAGTGTGGACTATCGATGACTACTATATATGATGTTCCGGCTGACAAGCTGATCGCGAAAGCGGCAACGGAACTGAAGGAAAAACCCGAAATAACCGCGCCAGAATGGGCACCATTTGTCAAGACCGGTATCCACCGTGAGATGCCTCCGGATGATCCGGAGTGGTGGTATACCCGGGCAGCAGCGGTTCTCAGGCGTGTATATGTTGACGGACCGGTCGGTGTTGAGAGGATGCGTTCGGTGTACGGCGGAAACAAAAACCGTGGATCGAAACCGAACAAGTCGGTAAAGGGAAGCGGCTCAATCTTACGCAAATCCCTTCAGCAGCTTGAAGCCGCAGGGTTTGTAGCCAGGCAGAAGAATGGCCGGGTCATCACCCCTGCCGGGGTATCATTCCTCGACAACGTCGCCTACACGGTCAGTACAGAGAACCAGTAAGTACAGAATGGTGAATACCGATGGGTGACGATGAACTGGCTGAGATCCGCCGGAGAAAGATGGCAGAGATCCAGCAACAGACTGCAATGCAACAGCAGGAGATTGACCGTCAGCAACAGTACGAAGCACAGATGCAGATGGCACTCATGCAGGTCCTTGAACCGGAAGCGCGGGAGCGGCTCAGTACCATCAGACTCACCCGTCCGGATTTTGCCCGGGCGGTAGAACAGCAACTGGTGATGCTTGCCCAGAACGGCAGAATCCAGAAGAAAATAACCGACGAACAGCTGAAGGTCATCCTCAAGCAGGTGACCCCGGCAAAGAAGGAGTTCAATATCAGGCGAAAGGGATGAAGGCCGGTGTCCTCTTTTCTGGTGGAAAGGACAGTTCTCTTACTGCCATTCTCCTTTCCTCCTGGTATGAGGTTGAACTGAATACCTTCCTCTTCAGCCCTGATACCTGTATCGCAGGGGTAAAGCAGGCTGCTGCATCCCTTGGGTTTCCGCATCATATCCGTCCCTTCCGGGATGGATTCCTCGGAGAGATGACTGACCTTATCATCAGGGAAGGATATCCGAACCATGCGATCCAGCAGATTCACCGGGAAGCAATCAGGTGTATCTGCAGCGAATACGATGTGGTAGCCGACGGAACCAGGTTCGGTGACCGGGTACCCCTGCTATCAGACGACGAGATCAGAAGTCTCGGCGACCGGTCCGGGTGTTCGTACCTGAGACCCCTGATCGGGTTTCCGAAACGGGAAGTTGAACGACTGGTGTCACGGTGTCTCCGGGTAACATACGGGGAGACGGGGGAGATCCTGAATGGTGATTATGAGCATGAGATCCGGCAGGAGATGAAGAGACGAGGCCTTTCTCCCGGCCAGTTCTTTCCACCGGCACACCAGCAGTCCCTGACGACCGGAAGACAGCAACACACAGGTGAATCATGAGCAAACTGACAAAATGCCGAAAGATTCGGCTATCCAAAAAGACCCAGCAGAACCGTCGTGTTCCCCAGTGGGTAATGGTAAAGACAGCCCGAGCAGTAATGGCCCATCCGCAGCGCCACAGCTGGCGGAGAAGCACCCTCAAGGTGTGAACATTCATGGTTGAGAAACTGAAGGAACAGATGTATGTTATCCCGCTCGGCAGAGTAAAACGGGTTCCCCGCTGGCGCCGGAGCGCAAAGGCGATGAAGGATATCCGTGAATTCCTTTGCCACCACATGAAGACCGAGGATGTACGCCTTGGCCAGGACATCAATGAAAAGATCTGGTCACGGGGTACGGAGAAGCCTCCTGCACGGGTCCGCGTCCGGGCGATGAAGCTCGAAGACGGGCATGTCCAGGCAGAACTGGCCGAGGAGTAGATGGACCGTATCGTCTCGATAGCCGGAGATCCACATATAGGCGTTTTCACCCGCGTATTTGATGATGTCGCTGTCGTTCCGCCGGATGCACCAGAAGACCTTATCCGGGGATATTCAGAGGCATTAAAGGTTGAGATAGTCAGGACCACCCTTCAGGGAAGCCCGATAATCGGTTCCCTCCTTGCAGGAAACAGTAATGGCTTTATCGTAACCGGCATGGCAACCGATGAAGAACTGGACAGTCTCACGCCCTACCGTGACGTGATGCTGCTTCAGGAAGGGATGAATGCAGCCGGAAATGTCATCCTCGCAAACGATCAGTTTGCGGCCGTTCACCCGGAGATGGAAGAAGGTCTGATGGATGCCATCGAAGAGTTCCTGAAGGTTCCGGTGATACCCCTTACCCTGGGAGGGGTAAAAACCGTCGGGATGGCAGCAACAGCAACGAATACCGGTGTGGTCGTCAGTCCCCGCAGTACTCCGGGTGAGATCCATACCCTTGAAGAGGTATGTGAGCTGCCTGTCGGAAAGGGTTCAGTGACGATGGGGAATGCCCTCGTGGGAACCGGTCTTGTTGCAAACCGGTACGGGTACCTGGCCGGTATCGGGACGAGCGGGTATGAACTCGGTAGAATTGAAGATATTTTAGGATTTGAGGAAGAATAATATGGAAGAGAAGAAATTTGAGGTAAAAGGGTCGTATCAGGAAAAACGTGACTTCTGGAAGCCGTATGCAAAGGTTCTTTCCGCTCCAAACAAGGAACAGGCAGAAGAGCGGATTTACACCGTTATCGGAAGCAAACACCGGCTTACCAGGGCTTACATTCGTATTGAATCGGTATCCGAGATCAGCGGAGAGTAAGATACATGGCCCCCGTTGATCCCCGTGAAGTTCAGTCTCTCCAGACATACCTGAACCAGTATACCCAGCAGGCGGAGGTTTATTCGCGTCAGCTCGGGATAATGGAAGAAGGTATCCGGGAGGCGAATGCATCCATCGAGACCCTGAATGCACTTGTGGATGCAGGAGAGGCACCAGTTCTCATGCCAATCGGCGGTGGGCTGAATATCCGGGCAAAAATTGTGCAGACCGACGAGGTGTTTGTCAGCATCGGTTCTGATATCATACTTCAGAAGACGAATAAGGATGCTGTCTCCTATCTCCAGGACCGGATAAAGGAGATGGAGGCAACTGCCAAGAACCTTACCGAGGTTCTGCAGAAGATAGATGCCCAGGTAAAAGATATCCAGAAACGTCTTGAACAGTTATACCGGCAGGCCCAGCAGGAACAGGGTGCAGGCCCGGTCCAGTAAACCTGCCCCGGGTTCAGACAGCGGAGACAGAGATGTTCAAGGCACTCAAGGAAAAACTCTTTTCTGCCAGGAAAAAACTGGAACATTCTATCGAAGAAGCTGCTGAACCGGGATCAACCGGGGAACCGGGTCTTATATCTCCCCCGGATGCCGGAACGGAAATAAAAAGCAGTTCTGACAGTGCAAGGATCCCTGAAGAGAAAAAACCAGCAGGTATAGCCGAAAAGATAGTCTCTTTTGTTCGCGATCGCGAGTTTATCATCTCCGAGAAGGATCTCGGGGATATCCTGGATGAACTTGAGATGGGTCTTCTCGAGAGCGACGTGGCATTTTCCGTTACAGAAGCGATCCTCTCGCGAATCCGGAGCGATCTCTCCGGGTCAAAACGGCATATCGGGAGATCGGTGAGCAGTATTGTCCGGAGTTCCCTTGCAGATGCCCTCCTCGAAGTCCTGGGAGAGGGAGTGGATATCTGTTCCTTTATCAGGGAACACGACCGGCCGGTCAGGATACTCTTTACCGGGGTGAACGGGACTGGTAAGACCACCTCGATAGCAAAAGTTGCCAGTTTTCTTCAGAAGAACGGGTTTTCCGTTGTTCTTGGTGCCGGCGACACCTTCCGTGCCGGGGCCATCGAACAGATCGATGTCCATGGCGAACGCCTGGGTGTAAAGGTTATTCAGCACCAGGAGGGTTCTGATCCGACTGCCGTGCTCTTCGATACCGTTGAATATGCCCGGGCACACGGGATAGATGTGGTCCTGGGCGATACGGCCGGAAGGTTCCATAACCGTGCAAACCTCATGAACCAGCTTGCGAAGATACGGCGGGTTATCGCCCCGGACCTCATCGTATACGTTGATGAAGCGGTTGCAGGCAACGATGCGGTGATCCGTGCGGAAGAGTTCTCGAGATCGGTCGGTATCGATGCGATAATGCTCACGAAAGTGGATATGGATCCGAAAGGGGGCGCCGCGATATCGGTTGCGTACGCCGTAGGCAAACCCCTGCTCTTTATCGGTACCGGCCAGGGATATGAAGATATAATGGCCTTTGAC
>JAJRBL010000269.1 GCA_028679485.1 Methanospirillum sp.
GGAGATCGCCTGTCAGGCCTGAAGTTGCCCTTACCTCGACCAGGACAGCCTTTGCAAATTGAAGGGCATAATCCCTGCTGATTCCCTTTATCTCTTGTATCCGGGTAGCAAGTTCTTCTGCAACATCCTCCTCCGGCCGCCCGGCCAGGAGATTGCGACGGGCATAGCCCTCGACATCCATGTCTTCAGGTTTGCAGGGAAGAGATAAAAATAGAGACATCTGAGGCGAAAGTCTTCTTACGTCGCATGCTGAACCTGTTCATACTGGTGAATATTCGGTGCACAGGTTTTTTTTCGCACTATCCGGTCTCATTCTTGTGGCGGCTATCTCCTGCCAGGCGGTATGGATATGCCAGGGAGATGCTTCCCCTTCTCCCGAAAAAGACTGGAAGAGCAAAGTATCCAGCGATCTTCTCCAGATAATGAACCTGGCATCCTGTCCCCCTGGCCAGACACCTGACGATATGGTGAATGAGATGGAGGAGGTTGGCCAGGTCCGGAGGAATGCAGGCGGAGACTGGCTGGCCCATGTCAGTCTTACCCTCCGGGAGGGGATGAACGGGATAGATATCCTTTCATATGTAACCGATGCTGATACTGACGAGTCCTATCACCTGGTAACCGGCTGGGTATCGGGAGAAAACCTCTCCCTGATTGCAGAAAAGGAAGCGGTACAGGCTGTAAGGCCGGTTTTTCCCCCGGCAGGATCCGGATCCCTGATCCCGGTGGAAACCCCCGGGGATCAGATATCACCTGGTATTTCTACCTGGAAAAAGAAACTCTCAACCGATCTGCTTCAGCTGATCGACGATTCCTACCTCTCTCCCGGACAGTCCCGATCAGATATCCTGGATCTCATGAGAAAAACCGGTGAAATCCGGAGTACCGGAGATGAAACAGAGATCCACATAACGGTAAAAACATCAGGATCATCATCTCCCTCAAATTTCCGCAGTTTTTTTACCGAACCTGCCACGGACCAGGCCTATGGAAAGATCGGGGGATGGATCAGTTCATCAAATATCACCGGTCTTGCCATGCAGGACGGCATTATCTCGCTCATGGTACAGATCCCGCCACGGACATCACAGATAGAGACTGAAGGCGATTACCTGCTCGGGACAAAGGAATACCGGAATTCCACCGGATTTACCGGAAAAGGAATTACAGTAGGAGTCATATCAGACGGGGTGGACGGTCTCTCTGATCTCGTCTCTGCTGGAGAACTGCCGCCGGTCAAAGTTCTCTCCAACAGGGTGGGTGGTGATGAGGGAACGGCTATGCTCCAGATCATTCATGATATCGCCCCTGATGCCACCCTCATGTTCCATGACCGGGGATCCAGCCAGATCGAGTATGTCCATGCACTGGATCAGCTCATCATAAACGGAAGCCAGATCATCTGCGACGACATCACCTACGTGGAACCGTTCTTCGAGGACGGGTATGTCAGCCAGAATATTATCGACCGAATTTTATCCTATAATATATTATATATCACAGCTGCGGGTAATTTCGCAAAAGAACATTACCAGGCTCCTTTTATGGGGTACGAAGACCAGGGATACCAGTGGCAGGTGTTTAACGGTTCAAAGGGACGTGACCTTCATTTCAAGGTAGAGCCCGGGATTGCAGGCCATGTGATTCTCCAGTGGGACGATCGGTTTGGCCGATCGGCAAACAATTATGATCTCTTCCTGTATGATGAATCAGGCCGCGAAATTGCGAGAAGTGTCAACCTGCAGGACGGAGATGACGATCCGATGGAATGGGTCAGGTTCATGAACTCAGGGGATAAGCCTCGTGAATACACCGTCAGGGTGGTTCAGGCAGCAGCAGAGAATGCCCTCCTCGAGATATATGTCCTCCCGCTCTCGGGAAGATCCGTGGTGCTGGATCCCTGTACCGTGGAAGACTCCGTCTTCGGCCAGCAGGCGGTGAAGAATGCCCTGACGGTGGGTGCTGCGGAACCTGATCCGAAACAGGTGAAAAACCAGGATTATTCTTCCCAGGGTCCGGTTCTGATACAGTACCCGGAAGAGGAACTGAGGGAGAAACCCGATATTGTGGCTCCGGATCATGTCACTGTCCTCACTGGCAGTATGGATTCTGCGGTATTTACCGGATCGAGTGCTGCAGCCCCCCATATCGCCGGCCTTGCCGCGTTGATCTGGAGTGCCGATCCCTCGATGAAGGAAGAGGATGTCCGCCGGCACATCATCTCTGCCACCGGAAGCCGTGAGACCGGCCAGGCATGGAACCGTGAGACCGGCCACGGTCTGCCATCTGCCGCAAACCTGACACCTATACAGCCGGGGATCAACAATACCACAACCCACTATCCTATCGATACGATCTGCAGTTTTGAGCCGCGGAACGATGAAGAGGCAGGAGAGATCATCCTGTATTCAGGCTGGAACATGGTATCGATCCCGTATCCGCTTGCATCGGGTAGCAATACCGGCAGGATCTTCGGTAAAACCGATACTGCCTGCCACACCATCTGGAGATACGAACCATCAGATCATACCTGGCATCCGGTCAGAACATCAGATACCCTCTCCCAGATGGATGTCGTCTGGATCTATGCGGAAAAGAACCAGGATCTCTCTCTGACATTTGATAACACCGGGATCAACCAGACCGTAAAACAGTTGCATCCAGGCTGGAATCCGGTGGGTGTTCCGGGAAAAGAGAGTATCACCGCGTATGATCTCCTCTCTCCGCTGACCGATGCCTGGACAAACATCCTCGTGTACGATTCGAGGACACAGGAGTACCGTCCCTCGATAATTAACGGGGGAAACGGAACGTATTCGACAGACCGACTGCTATATCCAGGGGAAGGCTGGTGGATATACATGAACCGGCCCGGCATTTTATTCCCCGTGAGCTGATAAATAGGAGGCTTTTTGTCTACCTGATACAGATGAAAAAGTACTCGGGCAGTGTTACATGGTGGGGACGATGAAGAATTGCC
>JAJRBL010000270.1 GCA_028679485.1 Methanospirillum sp.
ATTGCAGGATAAATTGAGCCCGGAACAAACATTCCAGAGAAATTTACAGATTTGAGATCCAGGGGGCACTGGTTCCGGATACTTCTAATATCAGATTATGCATACATCCACATATGCCGGGATCATCTGCATTATTCCAGGTTTTTTTCCTGCTACTCAGTCTTATCCTGTTTTGCATTCACTATATAAGAATTCGTCCGGCCAGGGGATCTGACATAATTTACCTGTTTCTTCTCTGGCAACTGGTGATATCAGTCGGTATCGCTTCGGTCTGGGCAGGGCTGGTCCATATTTTTATGGGACCTGAAATCGCCCTCTCTATCGGCTGGCCCCCTGATAACCCGTTTCAGACCGAAGTCGGGATAGCAAACATCTCGTTTGGTATACTGGGAATAATCTGCCTTAAATTCAGGGATACATTCTGGCTTGCCACGATTCTCGGGTATGGAATATTCCTGTTTGGTGCAGGAATCGTTCATATTGACCAGATTATCACGAAGCAGGATCTGGCAATAAATAATGCCGGACCGATCCTTTATAGCGATCTGATATACCCGGTTATCCTTGTTGCACTATACGGACTGATCCAGTACTTAAGAAGAAGGGAGCATACACCGCCTGAATTATCCAGATAACCGGGGATTTCTTCCCTGCCATATTCCCGGGGGGAACGGAAAAGCAGGAAAAACCTGGCTGAAGATGATGGGGTATCAGCCCTGGTAACCTACTCATCAAGGGCCTGCTTGAACCGCTGCCCGAATGAAGGGAAGAAATCTTTTTTCCGTGACATGACTCCCTTGAGGATCACCGGCTGATCTCCATACCCCAGCCGGTCCAGGAGGGATGAATCACCAGAAGCAAAGAGAGAACTGATCTGGCCGACAACATCCGTCACCAGCACGATACTGAGATCATACCCGTGATTCTTCCGGTACTGTCCCAGGGCTTCACGGATCGCAGCATCATTTTTCCGGGAAAACTCATCCGAACCGGTCATTACCTGGGATATGGATATCCTCTTCTCCTGAAGGGTATACTCCTTCAGATCCCGGGTGATTACTTCATCCATGACAACATCGTCGAGATTCATACCCTTGTTTATGAGGGTACTCCCGAATTCTTCAGGTTCGATCCCGGTAAGTTCCGAGAGATATGCAACTGTTTCACGATCACGCATCGTGGTCGTTGACATCTTAAGAACCAGGGTATCTGAGAGAACCCCGGCCAGAAGGATCGTAGCAATCTCGCGGGAAGGAACGATACCCTCTTCCCGGTACCGCATGGTGATGATCGTTGAGGTGGATCCGACCGGTTCATTCCTGAATCGTATCGGCTGCAGGGTTGCAATGGTTCCGAGACGATGATGATCGATGATCTCGAGTATCTCTGCCGTTTCAATACCCTCAACCGCCTGGTTGTACTCGTTGTGATCAACGAGAATGACCGTTTTGTGAACATCCTCAAGGAACGAGTTCCGTGAAAGCATCCCGATAAAATGTCCCTCGTCGCCGGTCACGCAGGCAGTCCTGTACGGTGAATTTGACACGATCTTTGCCGCAGTAGAGAGGAGAGCATCGCACTGCAGGATCTCGACATCAGTTGCCATGATAGTCTCAACAGGGCCTGACAGGTGGAGAAGCCTGCCCACGCTGAAGGCATCGAGATGTGTCTTTAATAATGATACTCCCTGTGATCTCGCTCCGTCCCGGACCCTTTCACCAAGGTGGGCACCTTCTGCGATGATAAGGGCACAGATCCCCTCGGCTATAAGGGCTATCTGGGCAGGTTCGTTGTCACCGATGATCGCCACATCCTTGCTCCCCAGCCTGGCCAGGGAGATATGAAGTGCATCGATAACGATAGAAGCACTCCCGTTAATCTCGTCATGGGCTGCATTGACGATCTCTGCCTGTAGGATCCTGGCCAGGGCATCGAGACTGATAGGCCCTACTTTCAGCGGCAGACTGGCGTGGGGACTGACATACGCCCTGGCCAGACCATGCTCGCTGACAAGACCCAGGAACTTGTTGTCTTCATCAACAATCGGAATATTCCTGATATCATACTCTTCCATGAGCATGGCGACGTCTATCGCAGGAATATTCATGGGGGCTTTCTGGGTATAGAAGAAAGGAATATCACTCACCGAAGGCTCGACATTCTCTACCAGGACCGGAGATTCAACTCCTGCAGTCTGGAGGGCATATGCAGTTTCAGCATTAATATCACCACATCTTGCAGGAATGTAGGATTCAGAGGTAACCTGGTTCAAAAGAGCGGCATACCCGATCGCACTGGCAACGCTGTCGGTATCCGGCTGACGGTGACCGAGAATATAGATCGTTTTCATGCTACCGTATTCCGATAAATATGTCCTGATAAAGCATATCTGTTACCAATACGGTATAGTGCACCATAAAACGTTATGGAATAACCGAAATGAAATAAGAACATTCCAGGGCGTGCACACTATTCGCACGACTAGGGTGAACTGAACCACCCGAAAAGTATTGCCATTAACTATAATGCGATAGCGGTGATATTCCTTACAGAGCAGAGACATGAATCTGAATGAAGAAGTGGATCTCTCCCAGATGGCAGGAATAATCCAGAAACTTGTCGGATACATCGGTGTCGTTGCCCTTCTTATCGGGGGCGTGGCCATGTACCTG
This sequence comes from Methanospirillum sp., assembly GCA_028679485.1. Lineage (GTDB taxonomy): Archaea > Halobacteriota > Methanomicrobia > Methanomicrobiales > Methanospirillaceae > Methanospirillum. The sequence continues at coordinate 2,673 of JAJRBL010000270.1, forward strand.
GAACTCCCCATTATCGGCAGGATTACCTGTCTGTACTGCCCGACCCAGTCAGGGATACTGTATATAATCCTTGCCATCGTTGCAGGTTTCCTTATCTATAAAGGCTTGTATAAGTTCCTCTACCTTACCGGGGGACTTGCATTCGTCTTCATGGCCTGGGACGTATACTCCGCCACTTCTATCGGGTACGCCCTCTCGATGATCATGTCAGGAGGGCTTACTCCTTCCATGGGTGGCGGACAGATCGATCCGGTCATGGCAAATATGATGCAGAATACCCAGTTCTCCATACCGACCGGATGGATCGTTGTGGGAATAGGGGCATTGCTCATGATAATCGTTCCCCAGATCGAACAAAAAACAAAAGAGCAAAGCACGGGATCACCGCGTGAAGTAAACCTCAGGGAGAGGATGCAGGAACTAGACAAACTGGTCAGGATGTATAAAGAGGGAGACCTGTCAAAGCAGGAGTTCGCCCGTCTCAAGGAAGAGATAATCGGGCAGAAAATTGAGAAATAATCTCCTTCCCCTCCTTTTTAGAGCCCTCAATTCAGCAGGCATATGATACAGGACAGGAATCCCCGCCACCAGTAACCAGGATTTGATCATCTCCGCCCTGTGTCATTGACCCTTCAGGTGATACATAAACCCTCTGAGTCATCCCCTGGTATAGAGCGAATCACTTTCTGTTCTGAGATGAGTACCTGTACAGGCAATCCAAATCAACAGAACAGAGAATTGCAGGTAAAACTCACCGATATCCACATTATTCCATTCATTATGAAGAATATTACTATTAAGGGTGCAAGGGAACATAACCTGAAGAACATCACGGTTACCATTCCCCGTGACCAGTTCGTGGTGGTGACCGGACTCTCAGGATCAGGGAAATCCACCCTTGCTTTTGATACGGTTTATGCGGAGGGACAACGGCGGTACGTGGAATCGCTCTCTTCTTATGCCCGCCAGTTCCTTGGCATCATGAACAAGCCGGATGTAGACAGTATCGAGGGTCTTTCACCGGCAATATCCATCGAACAGAAGTCAACCTCAAAAAATCCCCGTTCCACGGTAGGGACGGTCACCGAGATCTATGACTATCTCCGCCTGCTCTACGCAAGGATAGGCGTTCCGTACTGTCCGGAACATAATCTTCCCATCATCGCCCAGTCTCCGGAACGGATAGCAGAGCGTATCGAAGAGGAGTGCGCCGGACAGATAACGATCCTTTCACCGCTTATCAGGAAGAAGAAGGGGACCTACCAACAACTCTTCAAGGACCTGAACAAGGAAGGCTTTGCGAGAGTCAGGGTGAACGGCGAGATCCTCCGGACCGATGATGAGATCGTCCTCGAACGGTACAAGATGCACAACATCGACCTTGTCATCGACCGGCTCGATACCTCCGATCATTCCCGGCTGGTCGAGGCCTGCGAACAGGCAGTCGAAAGGTCTGATGGTCTTCTCATCGTTGCCTGCAAAGATGACAGTGAACAGGTATTCTCATCCAGGATGGCCTGTCCCATCTGTGGTGTCACCTTTGAGGAACTTCAGCCAAGAATGTTCTCGTTCAACAGTCCTTTCGGAGCCTGCCCCGAATGCAAAGGGCTTGGATTCAGGATGGACTTTGATCCTGACCTTATCATCCCAGAAAAGGAGAAGTCCATTGCAGACGGGGCAATCGCAACGTACCGGAACTTTCTCGACGGGTACAGATCGCAACTTGTCGGGGCAGTGGCGAATCATTTCGGGTTTACCATATATACTCCCATCAAAGACCTGTCAGAGAAGCAGTACCATGCACTCATGTATGGTTCATCGGATAAGATCGCATTCCAGATGAGTTACAACCAGGGCGAAGGGCAATGGTCCCACCGGGGAACATGGGAAGGGCTTCTCCCCCAGGCAGACCGGCTCTACCACCAGACCCAGTCGGAATACCGAAAACGTGAACTGGAAAAATTCATGCGAATTTCACCCTGCCAGGTATGCAAGGGCAAACGGCTCAAGGATAAGATCCTGTCCGTGAAGATTGCCGGCAAGTCGATCATCGACCTGACAGATCTCTCGATATCCGCGGGAATAACTTTTTTTTCTACGCTTTCCCTGACAGAACGGGAAACAGAGATAGCAAAGCAGGTACTCAAGGAGATCCTCTCCCGCCTGGCATTTCTTGAACGGGTAGGTCTCGGTTATCTCACCCTCTCCCGGAATGCAGGAACACTCTCCGGGGGTGAGGCACAGCGAATCCGCCTCGCAACCCAGATTGGTGCAAATCTTATGGGCGTTCTGTACGTTCTCGATGAACCCTCTATCGGTCTGCACCAGCGTGACAATAACCGGCTCATCGATACGCTCAAGGAAATGCGGGATCTCGGCAACACCATCGTTGTTGTCGAGCATGATGAAGACACCATACTGGAGGCAGACTGGGTGATAGACATGGGTCAGG
>JAJRBL010000271.1 GCA_028679485.1 Methanospirillum sp.
AGGGTGCATCTGCAGGCGTGTAACCCGGACGGGTGATGATGCTCTGCATGTTGGTCTCAACGACAAAGTTTCCGTAGTTGCCTACCGGAATAGCCTTTCCGGTTACATCTTCATCGACAGATCCGTCCCAGATCTTAAGGTTAAGGGATGGTTCCTTGATGTTGAAGGCAAGTGAGCCCTTTACGCTGCCATTCCACTGATACCAGTTGCCGGTCTTGCCGACGAAGATATCAGGGGAGACATAGAAAGACTGTGCATTGGTGACCTGCTGGATATCTGCAGGCTGCTCAGTCTCGGTGTTGGTGCCCGGCTGCCACCATGCAATCTGGCTGGCTCCTCCGGTCGCTGCTGAAACATCAAGTCCCTTCTCACCAAGGAAGATCTCTCCTCCGGCGGGAATTTTGTTGATTGATGCTGCAGCGGGGAGTGTCAGGACTGCAAGTGCAACGAGCACCATCATGACAACTGCAAATCGTGCGTTCATTACATGTCCTCCGAACAAACGTTCGTCTACAATCGTCCGCCGATCAGTCATTGTTATTGGTGACTGTTCACCGGATCTCATGTATATACTCCGAGAAATCGAAGTATGGATAGATATTTGTGAAAAGCTATTATATCCTTTTTGGTATTACCCCCCTAAAAAATGGGGAGATGAGTCTTTGATTTTTTATTTTAACGATAAATGAGGAGTTTGGATCAGCTTCAGATCGGATATGCAGAAGAATATTATAGCAGGTACGAAAAAAACCGCCCTCTCGCGCAATGTATTCATGAAAATGGGGAAGAAGAAACCGGTATAGAAAAAAATTTAAGTACCAATGGGGGTAACATATAGAGGCACGCAGCCCGATAGTGTAGAGGTCAATCATACAAGGCTCTGGACCTTGTGACAGCAGTTCGAATCTGCTTCGGGCTACTGATTTTATTCGTTTACCGGTTCCATATCCCGAGAATTGCCACATGTCCGCCATGGTATTTTTCAAGAGATACGGTTGTTATTTCACATAATCCGGCATCTTTAAGTTTTGATACTGCCCTGCTGCAGATATCGTCCTGGTTTTTTGAAACAGATATGGAGAACATCTTCAGGAACAGTATCAGCATTCCACCAGGTTTCAGAAAGATCATGTTGGATATCGCAATCTCCGGCTGATCAGGCTGTGCAATATCCTGAATGACTATATCGACCTTTTCAACGAAGGCATGGTAGCGTTCCGGGTGCCTGGCATCCTCGAAAAGCGGAATAATATTTCTTCTCTCCTGAGAGAGGCGGATCAAACTCTGCATGGGCCGGCGGGAAAACTCTACGGCATACACAACTTCAGCATAATCCGCTACAAATGAAACGGTTGTCCCGGCTGCTGCACCCAGGTACAGAACACGGGCATTATCGATGGGGGGATCCGCATCAAGATAACTGAGAGCGGCTAGTTTGCTTCGTTCCGGCGGCCAGACCCGTAGCCCGTTATGGAGTCGATCGCCCCGGCGGATTTTACCGGGAGACAGGAGTCTTCCATCCTGCCAGATCACTTCTCTCCTCCTGCCCGGCTGATCCTTTCCCCGGCCTTTCTGATAAACTCATCATCCCGGCTCACCCTGAAGAAATCTATCCTGGCAGCGATACTGAGCTGGCAGGCGACGACCCGGCTCACCCGTCCCCTGACCTTTCTTCCGGAGTTATGAATGCCCTTGAATTCATAGATCAACCCATGTTTTGGCGGTTTTGTCCCGGACACAAGATGGGAAAAAAGTGAAGGTCCTGCACCAAGAACCTGAAGAGAGGTTGAAGACATAGAGGCCAGGTGTTTTTTGCTGCCTGCTGTAGACAAAAGGCGCGATGCAACCAGGGGACCACACAGGGCACTCATGTTGGGGATCGTCTCTTCTGCCTTTTGCCGGATAAAAACTGCAAGATGTGTTCTTGACTCGCGTAGCCTCATAAGATCACGGGAAACGGCATGAAGCGGATGATCACGGGAAACGGCAAAATTCTGGACTATTCCCCAGATATTCCGTTTCGAATCAGTCAGCCCGGAGGGGGAGAGGGCGAGATAATAATCCTCTATCTTTTCATTCATCCGGGATATCGTTCGATCGGTCTCTTCAAGGATACGGACCAGGTGGATGAGTTCCATCTCATTCTTATCGCCTGAATCCTCCAGATCCCTGACGACCATCCCGATAGTAACCCGGTTCAGGACAGATATATAGGTAGCACGATCAACAAAAAAACCGGTCATGGCCGCTTCCTTACATTCATACAGGGCAGCCAGGGTCCCGTCGTCCCGGTGAGAGCGAAGGGCCTCTACCAGTGGCTGAAACTGAAGAGAACCGGTATCGACGGTTCTGTTATCCGTACTGCAGAGATCATACCAGAACATTATATCTCCCTCAAAAAACTCCGACTCCAAATGAATAGAGTATGACAGGCACGGTTACCGCCCCCATACAGGATACCCGCGAGATATCCAGTAATCCAGGTACAAATCCTATGGCAGTAGAGAGCATGAGGATGACAAGGCCGAACGGACCGGTCATAATCCCGCATACCAGTACCAGAAAGACAGCAACGCAGGTATTAAGGTTCGAACTGTTGAGTCCGGATAACCGGGGGGCTATTCCTGCACACAGGATAGTAACGATATATGCACAAAAGGCAGTGATGGCAGCCAGGGTTATGAGAATAAATACCGAAGGGGTTTCAAAAGCGGAAAATACCGCCATCACACCATTCCTCGTCCTTCCAATGGCGATGAAGACCGCTATCCCGAGGACAGCATTTGCCGTCGTGGAAGCAGCAGATGCAACAAGATACCCTCTCCTCTCTTTGTCATAGGGAATGAGCCCTGTAATCAGGGCATTGGCTGATGCAGTGGAAAGCCCGGGAAGCCAGCCGACAACGAACCCCGCTATTGTCCCGGGAATTGCCGACCTGATGCAGGATGCCTGGGAGATTCCGATTCCGGAGAAGTGCTGCCTTGGAATTGCACCTCCAGATGATGTAAGCAGAACCGGCAGTCCAAAAAGACCCATGAGCAATGGCATAAGAACACTCCCGAAACTTCCCGGGTTCCATGAGAGATAATCATATCTGAATGCAAAAATACCAACCAGGCCGGAAACCAGGAGTATACCCAGCATCCATCCGGGAGTCTCATTCCTCACTATCACGAGACCCATGATAAGAACCAGCAATACCCCGGTAAACAAGTCAACCGGGTTCTCCAGAACCGGTAGTACCCATAATGCCGCAAGGGCAAGGGGAATCGAAAAAATTACTCCCCAAAGACTTCCAAGGGCAGAGACACGTACCGCCTCCTCGCCTTTCCCTTCGAGTGTCAGGGCATGGGCAGGGAGGGTCATCAGGCTGGTTCCCTCTGCGGGTACTCCGAGGAATGCCGCAGGAATGAGTTCCAGAAATGAATGGGTAATGAGCGTTCCGATTAATAATGCAGCCATCCCTTCCGGTCCGAAAACAGGGAGCAACAGGGGTAAAAAACCAAGAATTAATGCTGCAATCGTATTTGCATGAATTCCCGGGGTTAAACCGCTTGCCGTGCCACATGCGATCCCTCCCATTAAACCCGCCAAAACAGGAATCATCTGGTTCTCATGGATTTAAGTGTAAGGAATGCATAAAATATCCGCATTAGTTCTGGTGAAAAGGGCAAGGGGGATGATATGCGAATAGCAATTACTCGTCTGGCAGGAAAGGATGAAGATGACAGTGACCGGTGCGCACGCAAGGGGCATGAATGCTTCACGATCTCTCCACTCCGCGGTGAAATAAACCAGGACCAGATCGATCTCTTTGTACAGGATGTCAGAAAAGGAGCCTTTGACTGTATCTTCTTCTCCAGTGCCCTGCCGGCGAGGCAGATCGGGCCATACCTTCGTGATATACCGGTACCCCGGGTAGTGGCGATAGGTCCGCAGACGGCAAAAGCACTGCGGGAATCCGGGGTTATCTGTGAAGTACTCCGTGAATTTTATTCCCGGGCATTTGTTCCTTTCCTTGGGGAATGGATCGCAGGGAAGAGGATAGGCATTCCCCGGTCAGATGCCCCGAACCAGAAACTCCTCACGGCGATAGAGGAAGCAGGCGGAATACCCCTGGAATACCAGATTTATTCACTTATTGCCACGTACGAGCTGCTTGATCTCTCATCCGCCGAGGCTATCCTGTTCACCAGTGCCCTTTCCTTCAAATCTGCAGTATGGACACGAAGAGAGGATGCTATCCTCGTCGCAATCGGTGAAGTCACCGCCGGGGCGATGGAGGAGGCCGGTCTTCCGCCTGATGTTACCGGGGACGGATCCCTGGAAGGAACACTTGATGAACTGAACCTATTTCTGCTCATGAACCCTGGGGGATAATGGAAATTACGGCATCCCCACTCCGGATTCCTTGTTTCAGTTCAGGATCGATACTTATTATCGATAAACCCCGTGGCCCTTCAAGTCACCAGGTTGCCGCCTGGGTCCGGGAGATGCTGGGGATATCATCGGTTGGTCATACCGGGACGCTGGATCCCCCTGTTTCAGGGGTACTTGTCATTCTCATGGGGAGAGCAGTGCGTCTCACCACTATCCTTCACCAGGATAACAAGGAGTACATCGCCCTTCTGAGGCTTCACGGTGATGTCTCTGATGAGAACCTCAAAGAGGTGGTCACCCAGTTTACCGGCAGGATCTACCAGCGGCCACCCCGGAGAAGTGCAGTAAAACGCGCTCTTCGTATCAGGGAGATACACGAACTGGATCTGCTGGACCGGGACGGACGTCTCGTTCTTCTCAGGGTAAAATGTGATTCAGGGACGTACATCAGGTCTCTCTGTCATCATATCGGCATGGCCTGCGGTGTTGGCGGACATATGGCAGAACTCCGGAGGACTCGTTCAGGCCCGTTTGCAGAAAAGGACTGCTATAGCCTTCATACCTTACGGGATGCGGTTGAAAAAGCAAGAAGCGGGGATGACACTGAATTGCAGAGTATGATACGAACCCCCCTTGAGGCAGTCTCTGATATGCCAAGGGTCTGGATCAAGGAGTCTGCAGTGGATGCCCTGTGCCACGGCGCAAGACTCTCATCCAGAGGAATTATCAGCCATGATTCCTTCCAGATGGAGGATCTCGTGGTGGTTATGGCAGGAGATGACCTCATCTGTATCGGAGAAGCCCTCATGAGTGCTTCACGGGTTATTCCCGGAGATAAAGGGCTTGCAGTAGCTCCCCGCCTGGTTTTCCAGGATCCCGGGGTTTACCCGGCATTCTGGAAGGACCATAAGAAGAAAACAGGAAACGCTTAAAAGAATTGACCTCTAATGTATGAAGGCACCTTATTTTGCTGAGGTAGTCTAGTCTGGGAAGGCGCAAGATTGGAAATCTTGTGGGGGTAACCCCTCGGGAGTTCAAATCTCCCCCTTAGCGCTTGTTTTTGTTTTACCTGGTTATCCCCCGTGTCTTCGACAAGAACATAGATATTTTCCGGGAGATGACCTACACCTATGAAACGTCCGGTCATTCTTTGCCTGCTGTCTCTTTTCATGCTGTTATCTTCTGCCACCCTGGTTTACGCGGAACCGGCAGAGAACTTGTTCAACAAGGGGATGGAGATGTATAACTCCAGCCAGTACGAGGAGGCTGCAGGGACATTCGATCAGGTGCTGGCGATCGATCCCGGCAATAAAGAGGCCTGGTTCTTCAAGGGAACTGCATTAAATTACCTGGGACAGAACGAGGAGGCCAT
>JAJRBL010000024.1 GCA_028679485.1 Methanospirillum sp.
GCCTATCCTGGATACAATGGCACGAAGGTCCCGCCTGCTGACGATTCCGATGACTTTGTTATTCTCTACTACCGGAACACCGCCGATCCCGTAACTTGTCATCATCCGGTCCACATCAGATATCAGGGTATCAGGGGATACCGTCAGAACCTCGCGCTGAACGATCTCGGATTCAAGTTTAACCTTCTTTACCTCCTCAGACTCCTCTTCCGCTGACATGTTCCGGTGAATAACGGTTATTCCTCCTGCACGGGCGAGTGCGATCGCCATGGATGAGGTACTTACCGTATCCATTGCGGCACTGACAAGGGGGATATTAAGGGGGATATTCCGGGAAAAACGGGTGGTAACGATGGCCTGATCTGGTTCGACTTCAGATGCAGCCGGAACAAGCAGGATATCATCAAAAGTCAGGCCGGTTTCCAGGTGTAATTTTTCGGTATACATAATCAATGAACCATGCTGATTGCCTTGAGCACAAGATCTTCCCGTACCATAGCGGTCCGATCACCTCCGCAAACCATCCCTCTCACCCCGATAATCTCCGGATTTATTCGTTTCAGGCGTTCAATATCAGGGAATTTCAGGGAACCTGCGAGCGCAGTCTTAAGACCGAGCGTTCTGTTCAGGGTGGTAAATTCAAGAAGTTGTTCTTCGTCCATGAACTCGAAAGTGGAGCGTCCATCCTTGATCCCGGTATCGACCATGGCAATATCCGCTCCGGCTTTGGCTACCAGGGGAGCCATCTCAAAGGGCGAGATCGTATCCAGTCGTTCCCAGTCGGAATATGCTGCAATGACGACGTACTTCTCAGGATACGAGTCCTTGACTGCCCGGGTAACTGCATGGATAAGGGCAAGAGCTTCCTCTTTCCCGTCAAACATCAGCCCGATTTTTACATAATCGGCACCGGCTGCTGCAGCACCAAGCGCTGTCAGGGAAGCTCCGCCAGGCTTGTAATCAAAGTCACCTATTGCGGCGCTTACCGGTTTATGAGTAAGATCCTTTATGGCCCGGATGATCCACGGAAAAGAGGCTCCGAGCGATCCTTCTTCTGGACGTTTTACATCAACAATATCGGCAGCAAGTGCATGCTTTGCTTCTTCAATAGTTGCAGGGCTGACAAGCAACTGCATACATTTTATGGAACTGGTATCTAAATAGTGATTACGTTTGGAATATGGACCTTTATCTAGCCACGGACTTAAAATCAGGCTCCATTGTTCATGGAAAGAGTGGGATGCGGGATCAGTACGTTCCGGTCAGATCGATACATGCAGACACCGCGGATCCTCACCGGTTCCTTGAACAGGTGCGGCCGAAATACCTGTATGTAGCCGATCTTGACCGTATTTGCCGGACCGGAGATCATGATCGTCTCATCCCCGGTATGGCAGAGCGGACCTGCCAGCTCCTTCTTGACCGGGGGTGCAGGGGACATGATGATCTGCTCTCCCATCCCCGCGTGAAGAACATCATCGGCACCGAAACGGCAGGAGAGATACTGGATACCTTCTCAGGCGGGGTTTTGTCTGTCGATATGAAAGATGGCAGGGTCATCCCCTGGAATGCCGATCCGGCAGAGTTCCTTTCCTCCTGTTCGGAATACCCGTTTGAAATGGTCATACTTCTTGACATCGGCGGGGTAGGAACCAAAAAGGGACTTGATAGTGCCAATCTTTCGGCATATCGCGAATCCTATGCCGGATCCCTGCTCTGGGGCGGGGGTGTCGGTTCGGTAGGTGACCTGTTTCTCCTCTCCGACCTCGGGTATGACGGTGCGATCATCGCTACGGCGGTGCATACGGGAGTAATTCCGGTAGAATACATCAGGAGGGGAAAGATGTGTTGATCACTATCGAAGGTATCGACGGGAGCGGGAAATCAACGCTTCACGAATCTTTGGGTAAAGCCCTTGCAGACCTCGATCCGGTCATGACACGTGAACCCGGCTCTACCTGGATTGGGGAAGCAGTCCGCCGGGCTATCAGGGAACAGGCCGATCCTGTTGCGGAAGCCCTTCTTTTTATCGCCGATCACGCGGCACATATCAGCGAGGTCATCAGACCTGCCTTGTCCCGGGGAAGGATAGTCATATCAGACCGGTATATCGACAGCAGGTACGCATACCAGCAGGTTACCCTGGCAGGCATACTCCCCGACCCCCTCTCCTGGCTCCAGGCAGTACATACCGGATGGACGGTGAAACCTGATATCACGTTTCTGCTTGTGGTTCCGATCCCGGTTGCCCTGAAACGGACTGGTGAACGGAAAACCGGGGAACATTTCGAGCAGGAGACGATCCTTACGGCAGTCCAGAAGAATTACCTGGGACTTGCAGAACAGGATCCCCCGCGGTTCATCATCCTCGACGGAACCCTTCCGGCTGAACACCTCATCAGGGTTGCTGCTGAAACAATCAGGTACAAAAGGGAAGATCCCCGGAGAAGATAGGGGATATCGGTATTTACTGGCTGACGGTGATGATGATGCTATCATTCACCGGGATCAGGTCCACGGATGAACCGGCAACGGTATAGGATAGTTGCGGAATCACTGCCCCCCCGGGAACCGCTATTGTCTCCCCGCCGATCTCGATCATCTCCGGAATCGTGAGCAGGTCTTCTCTCGGCATCTTTTCTATCGTCTCCATGAACGCCTTCGCCTTCCCGCGGAGTTTTGGGCCGATGATTCCCATGTCAAACCTGACTCCGCTTACGACCTGTTTCAGTTCCGGCATTCCGGTCTTCCAGGTGAGGGTACAGTTCAGTGCCGCCCCTGCATCGCACTCGTCATCCATGGCCGACGGAGTATATACGGTGACCCCTCCGAGCGGAGCATTCAGCGCAAGACCTTTGTCATGCTTGTACCGCCTGATCTCGGCGATGACCTTCACCAGGATCTCACCAGACTCCCCGGCCTTTGCATCATCGAAGGTACATGAGACCCAGGGCTGCTTGTGGACAGATTCGTCACTTAAATACGACCATATCTCTTCAGAGAAGTACGGGGTGAAAGGAGCCAGCATCCTGCAGATGGCGTCAAGAGATCTCCGGATAGCCACGCATGCCCCGTCACGATCCGGGGACTGGCCGTACAGCCTGCCTTTTACGATCTCGATATAATTATCGGCAAGGACATCCCAGGCAAACTCCCTGATCGCTTTCAGTCCCTTGTCGAACTGGTACGTCTCGAGGGATTCTGATACCTCCCTCACCGTTCCGGAGAGCCGGTTGAGGAGCCAGCGGTCTGCGAGAGCCGTTACCGGGGCGTTCTTATCATATGGTGCCCGGTCTAGCTGCATCAGTGAGAACCTGGCGATATTCCACATCTTTGTGAGGAACCGGTTCGCCGCTACCACGTCATTCCAGTTAAACTGGATATCTGATCCGGTCGCCGCACCGAGTGCTGCCCATTGTCTGAGTGAATCAGCCCCGTACTCTTCCAGGATCTCTTCCGGGACGGTGACATTGCCACGGCTTTTACTCATCTTGAATCCGTCTTCCCCGAGCACCATCCCGTTCACCAGGATCTGTTCCCAGGGCTTGCTCCCGGTCAGCGAGACCGCACGGAGAATCGTATAAAATGCCCATGTCCTGATGATATCATGTCCCTGAGGCCTTATCTGGGCGGGGAAATGGGGAGGAATCTTCTGTGTCCCGTCCCAGCCGGTGACGTGCATGACAGAGATAGAAGAGTCCATCCAGGTATCCAGGACATCGGTTTCCGGGACATAAGCCGTGCTGCCGCATTTCGGGCAGGGTTTCTTCGGGGCATCGACCGTCGGGTCAACCGGGAGGTCTTCTTCGTCAGGAAGGATGATCTGCCCGCAGTCCTTGCAGAACCAGATCGGGATCGGCGAGGCAAAGATCCGCTGCCTCGAGATACACCAGTCCCATTCCATCTGGCTTATCCAGTTCTCCATCCTGAGGAACATGTGCTCCGGGTACCAGCGCACTTCCCTGGCAGCCTTTAATGCTGCTTCGTGTGGGATCTTCACAAACCACTGGTGAAGAGAGAGGATCTCTATGGGTGTCTTGCAGCGCCAGCAGGTTCCGACCCGTTGCTGGAGTGGTTCCTGGCGAAGGAGAATACCCTCGGATTTCATGTCGGAGAGAATTGCCTCCCTGCAGCTGGCCGAGTCCATACCCGCGTATTTCCCGGCGATCGCCGTCATCCGTCCGGTCTTGTCGATTGCCTTCCGGAGCGGGAGTTTATGGACTTTCCACCAGAGGACATCCTGTTTGTCACCAAAGGTACATATCATCACAGCCCCGGACCCGAACGAGGGATCCACGGCTTCATCGCTGATAATCGGGACATCATGCCCGAATATCGGTACCTTAAGATCTTCTCCAGCCCTGCCAGCATACCGTTTGTCCTCCGGGTGTACTGCGACGGCAACACAGGCAGCAAGGAGTTCCGGACGGGTGGTTGCGATCTCAAGCCCTGAAAAATTGAAGTAATTCAGTTTCGTCGTCCGGTCGCTGTAGTTCACCTCGGCAAATGCTATCGCGGTCTCGCATCGCGGACAGAAGTTCACCGGGTGATCGGACTGGTATATCTGTCCCGCGTGAAACATCCGGAGAAAAGAACGCTGCGTCTTGCTGAAATACTCCGGCATCATCGTGATGTATTCATGGCTCCAGTCGATAGAGAAGGCCATGCGCCGCATCGATGCCCGCATCTTTTTTATGTTGCCGATCGTCAGTTCACGGCACATTTCACGGAATTTCTGCCGGTCAACATCATTCTTTGTGATCTTGTGGATCTCTTCAACCTTTACTTCGGTAGGAAGTCCGTGACAGTCCCAGCCCTGTGGAAACATCACGTTATATCCTTTCATCCGTTTATACCTGGCCAGGAAATCGATATAGCACCAGTTAAAGGCGTTCCCGATATGGAATTCCCCGGTAGGATAAGGCGGAGGAGTATCGATAACAAACGGGGGCTTGTCAGATCCTTCAATAAAGTATACATCCTCATCTCTCCAGATCTGCTGCCACCGTGCTTCCACCTCACGGTATTCATAAATTTTGGGAAGTTCATTCAGGTCCCGCGACATTTCTTATACGTTTGTCAATACGGGGTAAAGTAGGTGATGGATATCCCAAAAACCCGGTACAACTCCGGGTATTTCCAAAAAAATAGGATGAATCAGCAGAGTGAACCGATGCTGCAGGAGATGA
>JAJRBL010000272.1 GCA_028679485.1 Methanospirillum sp.
AACTCCTTGATGGAAACGAAGAGGCATTCGGGCAGTTACTGAAAGAATGCAAGGATGCGTCCCTGCTTATCATCAGCAACCATGCCAGTACTACCTATTTTAAAAAATTTCCCCGGCTCTTACAGGCAGCCACGGGCTGTGGGGTGAATATCTTAGTTGAAAGCGCCCTCTCTGAAGAGATGGACGAGTTCAGACACCTGTTTTCGGGGTCAGATACAGATCTCCAGTACATCCTCTCCTGTATCAGGCTCGGAGGCGAGGAGAATACCCGGGGGATCCTGCTCTGGGCGCTGAAAAACATCGGGGGAATGGATATCATGGTCCCCCCCCTGACCCGTCCCCCCGCAGACGGGTGTTATCACCCTTCGCTACCCGGTGATACATCATTTGAAACCCACCTCGCCCGGCTTGATCCGGCAAAACCCTCCATAGGGATATTCATGCATCATTCCGGGTTCATCCGGAGGAATTTCCGGGTTATAGATGCCCTGATTGAAGCGGTTGAGAAGAAAGGAATGAATGCACTCGGCGTCTTCTTCAATACCTCGTACGACCCGGTGATCGGATCGCTCGGGATAAAAAAGATCGTTGAAGAATACCTCATACGGGATGGAAAATCCCTTGTTGACTGCATCATCATAAATACCGGGTTCTCCCAGGTCTCCCTTTCAGATCCCAATGACGGAACCAGGAAGACCTTCCCCCATAATTTCTTCGCAGATCTCAACATTCCCGTTATCCAGGCCATGACCTTGTTCAGGTCGCAGGAAACCTGGTCCGAGGATATCCAGGGCCTTTCGTCAATGGAGATATCCAACCATGTCATCTGGCCGGAGTTTGACGGGCAGATCATCACCATCCCGGTAGGAACATCTGAGAAGACAGAATCCGGAGAGTCAATCGCCGTCCCGATCCCCGGGCGTCCTGAACGGGTTGCAGATATGGCACTACTCTGGTCCAGGATTCGAAGAAAACCTGCAGGTGAACGGAAGGTTGCCATCCTTATCTACCAGTACACGGGGGATACCGATACACTCGGTCATGCAGCCAGCCTTGATACTCCCCAGAGCGTGGTGGAGATGCTCAGGTACCTGAAGGAATCCGGGTACAGGGTTGATCACATCCCGGCAGACGGGAATGCACTTATCCAGGAGATGATCCGGGGTCTTACGAATGATGTGAGGTATCTCTCTCCCGAACAGGTGAGGAAGAGATCTCCCGGTTTTGTAACCTCTTCCCAGTACCGGGAGTGGTTTGAACGGATACCCCGGAAAAACCGGGAAAAGATGACCGCAGACTGGGGAGAACCTCCAGGCGAACTGTTCCGTTCCGATGGAGAATTATGCATGCCTGGTGTCATGAACGGGAATATCTTCATCGGGATACAACCGCCGAGAGGGTATTTCGAGCAGGCAGAATCCCTCATTCATTCAAACGATCTCGTCATGCCCCACCATTACCTTGCCTATTACCGCTGGCTTAAACATTCCTTCGGGGCAGATGCGGTCATCCACGTCGGTACCCACGGGACACTCGAATGGCTGCCGGGAAAAGGGAATGCCCTGTCTGAAGAGTGTTATCCGGATCTCATCTTCGAGGATATGCCGCACCTGTATCCCTATATCATCAACGATCCGGGAGAGGCAGTCCAGGCAAAAAGACGAAGCTGGGCTGTCATCCTGGATCACCTGGTACCGGTCATGATGAGGGCGGAGGGGTATGGAGAACTCTCCGATCTTGACAGCATCCTCCAGGAATATCTCCGGGCAAAGACCGTGGGTGATTCTGCAAAAGTGGCATCGCTTTTGAAGGAAGCTCATACTATCGTCACCGGGAAGAACTTCACGAAAGATCTGGACCTTCCTGATACCATAACTCCTGAAGGGATCATTCCCCATATCGAACGAATATACGATTACATCTGCGGGCTTCGTGACACGATCATCAGGGACGGGCTGCATGTCTTCGGAGTACCTCCTAGGGAAAAACTATGCCGGGAGATGGTATACTCGCTCACACGACTCTCAAACGGGGATGTTATCTCCCTGAGGGAATGTGTGGCCGATAGTCACGGGCTTCATCTTCGTGATCTCATGAATGACCCGTCTGCCTGGAACACGGAGAACGGTCAGACGAATGGATCCCTTCTTGACAGGGTCGATGGAGAATGCCAGGACCTTATCCTGAACCTGGCATCGTGTGGGTATGACTATGAAACCTTCATGAAGAGAATTCAAACCGAATCCGGAGCATTATCGGGTTCGTTGCAGGGATGCATCTCGTATATCTGCAACAGTATTGCTCCCGGGCTGAATGGAACAACCGATGAATTAAGTAACATGGGATTAGGTCTTGCGGGGGGATATGTTCCTCCCGGTCCTTCCGGTGATCCGACACGGGGCAATGCACATCTCCTGCCAACGGGGAAGAACTGTTACTCGATTGATCCTGCAACAATCCCGACTCCGTCTGCCTGGAGAACCGGGAAGGAACTTGCAGACCAGATGATTGAACGGTATATCTCCCAGGAAGGAACATATCCTGAACGGGTAGGTATCGTGGTCTGGGCTACTGACACCATGAGAACCGGAGGGGATGACATCGCATACATCCTGAGCCTGATGGGACTTCGCCCGGTCTGGTCTCACCGGGGGGGTACTGTCACCGGCCTTGAGATAATTCCGGTTTCTGAACTTGATCGCCCGAGAATCGATGTCACCCTCCGGATCAGCGGCCTGTTCCGGGATGCCTTCCCGAACCTGGTCGATATGATAGACAAGGGGGTTGAAATTTGTGCATCACTCGATGAGTCCGCCGAATCAAATTACCTGGCTGCCCACCTGAAACATGATCTCCTGAAGAAACTGGCAGAAGGCATCTCTCCGGAGACAGCCCGTGAAATGTCACTGATACGGATTTTTGGAGATCCGCCCGGGAATTACGGGGCCGGTGTCAGTGATGTTGTCCACGCTTCCGTCTGGAATGAACGCAAAGACCTGGCAGATACTTATACGACCTGGGGTGCACATGCGTATGGACGCCGGTTCAAGGGGGAGAAATACGTCGATCTCTTCAAGGAGCAGTTTGGGAGCCTGGATGCAACGGTAAAGAACCGGCCTTCACGTGAGTACGATGTGCTGGATACCGACGATGAATACATGTTCCTGGGAGGGATGAACGCCTGTGTGAAGTCATATGGTGACAAGGATCCGGTTTC
>JAJRBL010000273.1 GCA_028679485.1 Methanospirillum sp.
AGGGTATACGGCTTTTAAAAACCGAGAAGTATGATCTTATCCTCCTCGATATTATGATGGAACCGCTTGACGGTTGGGATACCCTGGATCTTATCGGTAACCTGACCCATGGTTATGAGACCCCGGTCATCATGGTATCAGCCAAAAAAATGGATCTCCAGGAAGTAGCAAGATATGGAGAACGCCTCTATGGTTTCATGAAAAAACCCCAGACCCGCGAGGAGATATGTGCCGGGGTATACTCGTTTTTCCGCTGGTCTGAATCATTGCAGCAGGCAGCATCCGGGATAAACGAGAGTCTGGTTCCGGGAGAAGATGTCAGTACATGGTTAGATCTCTCAAGACAGGTACGGGTTATCATTGATCTCAGGGAAGAAGCTGCACTCCGATGCATCCCCGGTGAGAACATGACCGAGGATGAATGCATGAAACAACTGGAGTCAGACATTGATACCATGATCCGGCAAAAACAACAGGCTCTCGAAGAGTTGTCCCGGAAGTATCCGGTTTTGCATACAATCGGGCAATAGGTAATCGTTCTTTTCAGACAAAAAAAAAGTTAGTATCTTCTGCGGTTTCCGCCGAAACCACCGCTACTGTTTCCGCCGCTGCCATAACTCCGGTTTCCACCAAAACCACCGCTTCCGCCAAATTCACGGCGTGGCTGCATCGGTCTTGCTTCATCGATCCGAAGGGTCCGTCCTCCAAAATCGGTCTGATTCAGGGAATCCATGGCATTTTGAGCCTCTTCGGAGGTGCTCATCTCAACGAATCCGAATCCTTTCTGCTCAATCAGCTTGACACTGTCGATGGTGCCGTATGGAGCAAATAAATCTCTGATCTGTGTCTCATTCGTTGAATAGGGGAGGTTTCCAACGTATAATCTCTTTCCTTCCATTATCTATCACTTTTTTTTGCGCATCCGTGTTAATGGCAGCCACGGATCTGGGATCCTTCTCTGCCTGAGACATAACCGAGAATAGCGTGACACAAAACACTTCAGACCGAAGGATGATCAGGGACTATTTCAGAATTGCTCAAACGTCTGCTATATTATTATTGATGCCAGAGTATAAGAATTGCCCCCCCGAAAACCAGGGCGGCAGTATACTGATCTCCTACCTGTATCCCTTCCAGCACGCCTCGCAACCGAAAAATTCGTCTGTATCCGGTGATGCAACACTCAGCATGCCGCCGGCTTTACCGGTATTGTTGCTCGTGTTGGTGTCCCTGGTATTTCCTTCCGGATCAATGACCAGATAGAGATGGTATGCTCCATAATTCAATGAATCAGGGAGTTTATAGGAAAGGGTATACTCTCTCGCTTTTCCTTCCCAGTTTGAAGGGATAAGCGATGATACCGGGATAAGCGGTGTATCATTTAGATAACCGCTTACCGGAATCTGACCGGTCTCAGGCTCACGGTTCCCGGTATTTTTTACCCTGATAACCGGATGAATTTCTGCTCCCGGTGATGTTATGCCTTCAGAAACGGGGAGATCGATACTCTCCACGAGGTAGTCTGGTCCATTACTCTCCGGAGTCATCTCTGAAATATTGATCGGTGAAATACCTGTTTCGTTCTGATGGACGGCATTCTGATCCTGGTTTCCTGCCGATACAGAGGAGACACCAAGGCATAAGAACGCCATAAGCATCAGAATTGAAATCCTGTATATGGATGTTTTCATAGGTGAATCACCTTTGCGAGGGGGGATATGCATCAGACATAATCACATACATCCATCATCAGGTGCTCGTTCTCTGGCTTGTAATAGGGTGATGTTACCATCATGAAGTGAAGATTTTCCCCGACTGATATATTCATCACTGCTCCGGGGGCAACATAGAACATATCCCCGCTTTCAACCGGGTATGCGGAACATCCAACGGAGATGTTACCTTTTCCCTGGAGGATCGTCATCAGCTGCGAACTTCCCTCTACATAGTGATCAGGAATTATGGTTCCAACGGGGATGTGCACTGTCCCGAGATCATAGGATACGGGATATGGCCCTTCTGCAGGATGCACGAGGCGATAAAAAGAGTATTCCTCCCCAATACTGTTATTCCCGTAAATTGCCGGTGTAATGTTTTTTTCAGAGATAACATGGATCTTCTCTTCTTTTGGAACCTGCAGGGTTTTATCTGTAGCACTCGTATTGGCTGCACCTCCGTCCCGTGCAGAAGTCCAGTCTGTACATGAGAAATAACGAAGGGTTATGTCTCCGGGATTTTCAATAATCCGGGTGACATTTGACGGAATATATACTGCTTTCTCTGCATCCGTCGTTACCTCTTCTTCTCCTGCCGTTATCCGTGCAGTTCCCTGGGTGATGTATATCACTTCAGGTACGGGAAGAACCTCTTCAGGAGATAAAACAGCCCCTGGTTTGAGTTTGAAGAGCGCGATTGAGAGGTTATTTGATAATGTCTGTATTCCCGGCGCTTCGTTGAGTAAGGGGATAATATTTGTAAAACCGATATCAGGGCCATAATCCTGCCAGGTAAGATTATCCTGGGTAAGGAGGGATGCCTCATGGTAAGGGATGGTATCCCCCGTACAGGCAAGGGTAATCAGGGAGAGAAGAAGGCATGCAGTAAGACCTGTGGCACATATTCTGAAGGAATTATTCATGTAATCAGATTCAGTTTTAT
>JAJRBL010000025.1 GCA_028679485.1 Methanospirillum sp.
AATGGATATTCTTTAAATTCAGGGAGATTAGATCGGGAATTGTTTACTTTAATAATATGGTACATTCATCGGTACAACAGCTGAATAACGAACTGCTAAAGATACTCAAATTGCTTGGGCCAGAGTATGAAAAATTCTACACGTGATTCAAGATCTGCCGAATGTGGGATTCCGGATGGTAACCTGCCTGGATTGCCAAAACACAAGGCACGGTGCAGCAGGTGCAACGAGATGATCCTTGACAACAAAGAAGTACACTTTGATGGGATGGTAGTATGCGGCAACTGTGCTGGATATTCTTATTACACTGATGAAGCATGACCGTAGATTATGAGATAAAAAGTCAAACCATCCTGGAGAAAGGATATGACGTACTGGTACATGAATACCAGAGGCTTGACCTTCCTGTAAGCAAAGTAAAAAACTTCGGGCTTAATCCGGGATGGAATGCAGTTATCGGGACCAATGGATGTTGCGGGGTGGCATTGAGTTTCCAGGATAACAATCCACTCTATGATACGGAACAGACCGACCAGGATATCAGGTATCTTCGGTCCTTCATCGGCAGGTCGCTCTTTAAGGTGGCAAGGGAGAACCTGTCAGATCCCCGGGTAAGCCGGCGATCCATCGGTCTTGCTGCTCTCAATGCCCTCTCCCAGCCGTTCGTAACCGATGAGATGCTGCAGGAGAAGGGGTACTCGGTCGGGGTGGAGGTAAAAGACCTGGTACGGGAAGATGACAAGCTCGTGATCGTGGGGTACGGCGGTATGGTGAAGAGTTATGTCGGAAGATGCCGGGAACTGCATGTCACCGACCAGCGTCCGGTTGAATCTTTCAGAACTACCATTATCGGGGAGGAGATCTGGTATGGCCCTGCCGGTATCACCGTTCATCCGGCAGAGGAGAACAGGGAAGTCCTTGCCGATGCCGATGTGGCCATTATCACCGGATCTACTCTCGTGAACGGAACCTTTGAAGAAGTGACAGGGTATGCAAAAAATGCCCGTATCAGGGCATTGTACGGCTCCAGTGCTCAACTGATCCCTGATGTTCTCTTCGAGAACGGGATCAACATCGCCATGTCGGTTGCCATCAGCGATCCGGAGAAGTTTGAATCGGATGTGATGAATGCCCCTGACATGGAGACTGCCCTCCGGAGGCACCAGCGGAAGTACAATGTCGGGAACCTGGTGTACTGATATTACCCACGTGAAACGACGAAGAGCCGAATAATATTCTCATAACCCGATTGTATCTAGGAGTCGGGCCAAGGGAAATGCAAGGCCAGATAGTGATTATGACTTTCTGGTTGTCATGGGGATATACATAGAGCGTCAGATCCAGAGAAGAATTATTTCAGAGATCAGGCAACGTTTTGTTTTTGATTTTAATATAGATGCGGATATTCTTGTTATCTCAAATGATCTCATATCATCCAGCATGACAGATAAAGGAAGGATCTCATATTATGCTATACGGACGGTATAACGGTATGATGGGGCAGGTTGATTCTGTCAAATTCTGGTGTCTGAAGGCAGAAAACGTTCTGAAAAATGCTTGTCATGAAATAGAGCATGAAGATCCAACCCTTGAAACCGTATCTTTTCACGCTATATAGATCATGGCCTTTTCTGCTCCCGGATGCTTAAACCGGATCGCTCGTAAAAGACCGGAAATGTACCTCTCGAAGATCAAAGAAGAAACCATATATTGCGCAATCTCCCATTAAACATATAAATTTACAAGAATCTCCCACCTGTTGATTAGGATGTATTTATGTAGGGAACCTGACCGGGATTCCTTCAGAGAGAGTTGCCGAAAGTACACCTAAGCAGCGGAAAAAATCCCCGGATGTTATGATCGAACCAGAGCAGATAAGATCCTCTTTTCCATGTTAAAAATCCCTACTGGTCAGGCAGATGCAGCCGATACCCTCAGGAGACCTGAAGGAGATCCCTCCCTTTTCATCAGACCCTTTACCCTTCCCTGGAAACAGGAGAAAGACAAAGAAAGTCCGATTATCGCCTTTCGCCAGGTTACCAAGATCTATCCCCTTGATTCAGGTGATGTAACCGGAATAGACAATGTCTCCCTGGATATTTTTCCCGGAGAGTTCATCGCGGTAATGGGCCCTTCAGGGTCAGGGAAATCCACCCTGCTCAACCTCATGGGCTGTCTTGACCAGCCGTCATCAGGAGAGATCCTGATCGAGGGTAACAGTGTCAGGATGATGAGCGACAACCAGCTGACCGATCTCAGGCTTGAGTTGCTGGGATTCATATTCCAGTACTTCAACCTGTTTCCGCTCTTTGATGCATTAAAGAATGTTCATTATCCGTATGCCACCCGGACCGGAAGGATATATGACACGTCACGGGCAAAAGAGGCGTTACGGGAGGTTGATCTCCCTGAACCATTCTGGACACACCGGCCCGGCCAGTTATCAGGCGGACAGCAGCAGCGGGTTGCCATCGCCCGTGCCCTCGTCAATGATCCCTCCATTCTCCTCTGTGACGAACCGACCGGGAACCTGGATACCCATACCGGAACCACCATCCTCAATCTTCTATCCGATCTCTCCCGCCGAGAAGGAAGAACCATCGTGATGGTCACCCATGACCCGAAGACTGCCGAATATGCCGACCGGATCATCAGGATCGTGGACGGAAAAGTCGCCGGGGAAAAGGGATGAATAACTCCAGGATCATCTTCAGTTTTGCAGCGGCCAATATCAGGCTACACTGGCTTCGTTCGTTGCTGTCTGTCCTCGGGATCATCATCGGGGTCTTGTCCATCATATCCATGGGAATGATCCAGAATGTGTCTATTCTTATTAATATTGAGCAGATAGAGAAGATTGATACTTTTCTTGTCACCATGGACACGAATTATGCCGAGAAGAAAAGCCTTGACCTGACCCTTACCGACCGACAGATCTACCAGATGAAAAATACGGTACCTGAGGCAGTAATCGCCCCGTTTTTTGTCGATTACGATGATTCATTACGAAAACGGGATGAAAAGATTTTTGTCACGATATATGGTCTTGATCCGCAGGATATGAACAACATGTTCACGTTCCAGACAGGCGGACCACCAAGATCCAGTACCGAGATTGTGGTTGGTTCCCAGGTAGCCAGGGAGAAGAATCTGGCTATCGGTACACAGATAAATATCGTATTTTCGAACGGAGAGGAGTCAGCGACCCGTATCGTCGGTATCCTGAATTCGAAACCGGGAATCTGGTTTATGAACCCGGATTACGCCGTGTTTCCCTACGAACCCTGGCTTCGTGACAGGATCGATAAGACCGGGTATGACAACGCCCTCGTGAAGGTTGATGATCCGAAGGATATCGATGGGGTAAAGAATAAACTTATCGAGGAGATGAACCGAAGAGATTCGATTATCCAGGTATTTGATCAGAACGAATTCCGTGACCAGTGGCTTAAGGAGATGGAAAGCCAGGCGGTCAGTACCACGGCAATCGCAGCGATATCCCTTGTTGTTGCCGGTGTATCCATCTTTAACGTGATGGTCATGTCGGTCATGGAACGGTGCAGGGAGATAGGAGTCCTGCGTTCCATTGGAACAAGAAGATCTGCGATCATGCAGATGTTCCTCATCGAGTCCGTGCTGCTGGGCATCATCGGGACTATCATCGGAACGGTTCTCGGAGTTATGATCGGGTACACCGGCATATCCCTGATGGGGGGCATGAAGTATTTCTCCGACCTGTCTACGTTCATCTGTGTTCCGTATGCCATGAGTTTTGGTGTGGCCATAAGTCTGCTGTCAGGACTGTATCCTGCCTGGAAAGCCTCCCGGCTGAACCCGATAGAGGCACTCAGGCATGAATAATCAGTTTCATGAATGTGTTAATCCAGGATAGATAACTCATGATTCAGAAGAAAAAAAGTGAATGTAAGAGATTAGAGGTAATTTTATCAGGCCCTGCCAGACTGGTCATCTTCTTTCTGCTCCTCGCCCTTTCGGTACCGGTACAGGGAAGTGATACG
>JAJRBL010000274.1 GCA_028679485.1 Methanospirillum sp.
AGGATATCCCGTTCTTTCGGATGTTCCCGGTTCATATATCTCGCAGGCTGAACACACCATGATCGTAACAAGTGATGGGTGTATGGTAACTACTGCATAAGAGAGGTTCTTCAGTGATGAAAACATATTTTGAGGATTATCGAAATGACCCGCGATGAGGAGATCCTGGACCTTATTGAACTGCTTCTGACAGCTGAGATATATAATCAGTATCCCCCTCATGCATGATTGTTCAACCAGGTTTTTGTCTATGATAATTCTTTTTAAAAATGAACGTCAGGACAACAGCCAGAATACGACTGATTAAAATGCAGAGATTAGATCCGGCGTACTCTGGCATGCGGACGCTCCGCTTACCTCTGATATTGTAAGATATGAGATGAATAAAATCATGCAGATATGAGTAGACCAGTAAGCAGGGGAGAGCCTTCCAGCAGGATTATGCAACTCTATGAAACGGTGAAAACAGCCCTGCTTCTTTCAGAAGGAGTGATCAGAGCCGGAAAAACCGGAGCAGAGTGTTATCTGGCCGTGAAGGATTATTTTGCGGAGTCAGGATTCAAATCAGACACAGAAGGGTTCATCCACAGTCTGGGGCATGGAGGGGGACTTGAAATCCACGAAGCATCGTCCCTTTCAAGTATCGGTGGAGAACTCGCATCAGGCAATGTTATCACCCTTGAACCAGGGCTATATTATCGGGCGGGGGATTAAGGATTGAAAACCCGGGCATTGTAGAACAGTCCTGGTTTTTGAAAATAACCAGATATTCCATGGAGATGGTATTATGAATGAAGATATTTTTGACAGGTATATGCAGGCTGGGACAGCAGCAAAAAAGATCCTTGCCGCCGGGGCCGACAGGATAAAACCAGATGTACCACTTCTTGAAGTTGGCATGTTTATTGAAGACATGATAATTGAACAGGGTTTTGGCGTTGCTTTTCCAGTAAATATCTCGCTTAATGAAGCAGCAGCTCACGACACCCCGTCAGTCGATGATACCCGGACATTTGTTCCGGGAGATATGATAAAACTCGATATCGGAGTGCATCTGGACGGATACATTGCCGATACGGCCTGCACTGTAGATCTTGGTGATCAGCCAATCCTCCGTGAAGCAAGTATTGCTGCGCGTGATGCCGCAATTGCTGCAGTCAAACCAGGAGTTGCTATAGGAACTCTGGGCGCCATCGTTGCACAGGAGATTAAAAGCAGGGGATTTTTACCGATTGCAAACCTGGCCGGGCACGGATTAGACCAATACTGTCAGCATAAAGGTCCGAATATCCCAAACATTCCGGGGGCCGGGGGAGCAATCCTGGAAGAAGGAATGGTTGTGGCAATTGAACCATTCGCAACCACCGGAACCGGATTTGTTCATGACGGGAAGCGGGAGGAAATATTCAGCCAGGTAGTTCATCGCCCGGTCAGACTCCCTGCGGCGCGTAAGGTTCTCAAGGAGATAGAAGAAAGAAACGGCTTGCCATTTGCACGTCGGCATCTCCAGGTGAAATCATCAGATCTGGCCTTGGCACGACTGGTTCACGATGGTATTTTACAAGGATATCCCGTTCTTTCGGATGTTCCCGGTTCATATATCTCGCAGGCTGAACACACCATGATCGTAACAAGTGATGGGTGTATTGTAACTACTGTATAAGAGCGGTTCTTCTGTGATCAGAACGTAGTATAAGGATTATCGAAATGGCACGTGATGAGGAGATACTGGATCTGATAGAACTGCTCCTGACTGCTGAGATCTATAATCAGCATGTCCATCTGAATGTCAATGACCTTACACCGGTTGCCCGTGAGGTTTATGGAATTCATTCAATGGACGGAGAACGCACTCCGGTGGTCGTCGCCGAAAGTGCCCTGCAACGTGTCCTGGGAATACCTGATGCGCATCTCCGGCTTGACAAGCATCCGCTCACCATGTACGAAGAATTCGGTCACCGCCTGAGAATTACATCCCTGCCTGCCGGACTTACCTGGTTTGTCAAAAACGGGGGATTACCCAGGATCAGGAAAAATCCTGCTCTTGCCTGGTATGCTCATGAACAGGATCCTTCCCTGGATATCTCATATGCAGAAGTAAGGGAGGTAAATCCACGGTTTGAAGACAGCAGGATCTACCTGGACCGGCGGATATCCAGGATGCTTGCCGAGGATGACAAGATCCGGTCAGGGCTTGACCTCATTATCATCAGCGCCCCGGAAGAGGTTGAGCAGACGATCGATGACATCATCTGTTCACCTGACCAGATTAACAGGATAATCAAGCTGAAGGTCGCCCTTGAATACTTGGAATTTTTAAAACAGAGACGGGTATACGAGATTGGTAAACTTCTCTTCATCGGCCCTCCCGGAACCGGCAAAACCTCCCTTGCATTCGCCCTCACCCGGGTGTTGCATATGCCGATCCTCGAGGTCAGACTTTCCATGGTCACTTCGCAGTACCTCGGTGAGACATCAAAGAATATTGACCGGATCTTCGATGTTGCGCGGGAACTATCACCATGCATTCTCTTTATCGACGAGTTTGACTTCCTTGCCAAGAGCAGGATAGGGGATGATCACGGCGCTATGAAACGTGCCGTAAATGCCCTGCTCAAGAATATCGACCGGATAAGTCTGATCAGGAACAAGGTCCTCCTGATCGGGGCTACCAACCATCCGCAACTGCTTGATGAAGCAGCATGGAGACGGTTTGACGAAGTGATACCGTTCGATCTGCCTGATATCGTAACGAGGGAACTGATTCTCCGCCGTCTTCTTGTCGATTCAACAACCGAATGCGATATCAGAAAAGTTGCCGAAAATACGGAAAATTTCTCCGGGGCTGACCTGAAGATGCTGGTCAGGGAGGCAATTCTTTCTGCGCTCATCGACGGGAGAACCGAACCCACCTGCGATGACCTGACCAAGGGAGAACTTCTTATCACCGCCAGGGATGAAAACAAGGCACGGAACTGGTACTGATGGAACTTACCCTCCTCGGAACCGGTGATGCGGTAGGGACACCCCATGTCGGGTGTTCCTGCCGTAACTGCACGTATGCCCGGGATCACGGAGTCGAGAGACTCCGGACATCGCTTCTCATCACTCATAACGGGTATCACCTGCTTATCGATTCTACTCCTGACCTGCGCAGGCAGCTTCTGAATTCCGGATCCCCCAGGATAGATGCGGTCATCTGGACTCATGGCCATTACGATCACTTCATGGGATTCGGGGATTTTTACCGGGTTCAGAAGATCCCCCCGGTATACGGCGCCCCCGAAGTTCTTGCATCATGCAGCCCGGTTTTCAGGTTTCTACTCAAGAGAGAAGAGCCGGTTCCGGTATATACCACATTCAGGCTCTGCGACCTTGATATTACCCTGGTTGAAGTGGTACACCCAGATATCTACACGACCGGAGTTGTCATTTCAGACGGAAAGACCACGATAGCCTATACTTCAGATACCAACGAACATATCCCGGAGAAAACACGTACTTTTCTGAAAAGTGCAGATATGCTGCTTATCGACGGTCTGTTCCCGTCTTCTTTCAAAAAGGTTGAAAAACATCTGAATTTTGAAGAAGCTATTGAAATGGCGGCGATACTCGATGCCAGGGACTATCGTATCGTTCACATGAGCCATTGTATTCCTTTTGATGCCCCGGGACAGGGCAATGACGGGGATGTATTCAGGTTCTGACCTCTTTTTCCGATTCGCTCTATCTTTATCTGATCAGAAAACCAAAAATGTACGGATGAATATTACCGTTCTCGAACTTGGTGAGGATATTGTACGGATCTCCCTTGCCGGCCAGGGACATACCTTCATGAATGCACTGAAGACTGAGATCCTCTCTGATCCGACGGTGGATGTGGCAAATTATGTCATCGAGTTCCAGTTTTCGGATCCTGTCCTGACGGTTACCACCTTAAACAAAGCTGATCCCATAAAACCGATCATGGACGCCTGTAAGCGCATATCAGGGAACTGTGAGGATCTCCTCTCCTCTCTTGAAAAACCCGAAAAAAGATAATGGTCAGGGCTTCTCGGTGAAAATAATCGACCCTGATATCTTCGCGATTTTTACCTTTATTTTCTGACCCGGGCGTCCGCCGGCTACATAGACGATATATTTCCCAACCTTGGCAACCCCGTCACCGCGACGGGACGTGGATTCGATATTTACCTCTATGATCTTACCCGGTTCTAGTCCTGAACCACTGGTTTCTATCTTTGATTTGCGTTTACGGACAGGCCGGTGACTTCCACAGGCTTCACATTTCAGCATGAGTACCCGGTCATCCTTGAACAGCTTGGTATCAGGTTTGCCGCATTCAGAACAGATGACATAATCATCGACATAATTATGGATCATGGGAGAGAACAGCGAATCCTCAAATTTTCCGTTGAAAATTGCACGTGATCCGTCGATCTTCCCTGCAGTACCCAGTTCACCAAGCAGATATTTCATGAGGTGATCCTGGTCCCGCCGGAGTGCACTTACAATATCGGAAAAATTCTCCAGGATCGTGGTTTTTCCCTCGATTATTGCCCGGGGTTCCGGATATGACCAGCGCTCCCCGTCTTCTGACGGCTCTGTCACCTCCTCGTATGCCTTGTTGAGAAGGGCCTCGTATGATTCGACCATGGTATCATCATTTCGTTCTGATCTGCAAAAATATCTCCCCTGTTTTTTTCATGAGAACAGGGACGGTGAGAAAACGGGAGTACCTGCATCCGCTCCCGCATGATAATCCTGCCTGATCGCTGACCCTCCCGGCCCTCATCCTGAAAACCTGATAAAAAACCGGAAGGCCGGAACCTAATTGAAAAGTTTTAG
>JAJRBL010000275.1 GCA_028679485.1 Methanospirillum sp.
ATCGTTCCGATGGAGACGTCGCAGATCCTTGCGCAAAAAATGAGGAGCGGGACTACTCCGAACGCAAAGAGATCGCTTGACAGAAACGGGATATCCATGGGTATGGTCCTGTCCATACGTCGGATTCCGGATATATTAAGATTACCGGGAAATCAGTATCTTATGTCTGGTGCAGAATTTCCTGCCGGAATACCTCTAAATAGATATGCTCTTATCTTTACCTGCAGATATATCGAGTTACTATGTCCGGAAAGAAACTGGTAGCAATAGACGGATCCCCTGAGGCCTATAATGCCCTTGTCTGGGTCATTGAGCAGGCAAAAGAGAAGGAAAAGGTTTATGCGGTATATGTCATATCTCCTGCCAAATATGCAACGATCGAAGGAGCAGCGGGATATGAGGGGATACAGACCCTTGCAGAAATCCGGGAGAGGATAGTCCAGGAGGATCGTGATCAGGTCACTACCCGGGTAAAGGAGTTATCAGCGGATCGGAATGTAGAGGTTGACCTGATCGTGAGGACTGGTGATCCCCGTAGTGTAATCCTTGATACCGCTGATGAGATCGGTGCAGATCTCCTCGCAGTCGGTTCGACCGGAAAAGGGCTTGGAGCCCGCCTGCTTCTCGGATCGGTCAGTACCTATATCATGACCCATGCCAAGATCACCACCGTGGTTGTCAGATAAACTTCAGAAAAACCTGAAGTTAACGGATACCTTTTATTTTTTCCCATCCAGTATTCTCCATGAAATATGTCCTCGTTTTGGTCTTCCTCCTTGGTATCGTGACCCTGCTTTTTGCAGGGTGTACCGCGAATGAACATTCCTTGCCTGGGACCCAGGAGATGAAATCATTCTCCACGGAGGGAGGGTACGGGGAGGCAGAGTATACAGCCCGGGACAAGGTGGAGATGGCGTATGAAGCGCCTGTTCCTGCTCCCGCAATGGCTTCGCAGAGCAGCATGCAAACCGTTTCCCCTTCTGATCAGAAGATTATAAAAACCGCTGATATCAGCCTGGAGACTCAAAATGTCTCGATTACCACGGATAAGGTTACTGAAGTGGCCTCGCGTTTTAACGGCACCATCCAGTCTTCCCTGGTCTCTGCCGGAAGGCAGGATAGGTATACCGGTTCGGTTACTATTCGCGTACCGGTTAAGGAGTTTGATCCGGCGGTTGCAGGAATCCTGGTGCTGGGAAAGGTTCTCTCAAGTTCGCTGCAGGCCGAGGATGTCACTGAGCAGTACGTGGATCTTGAGGCCCAGAAGAATGCACTGGTGAACCAGCTGGTCCAGTACAACCGGATCATGGCGAAGGGTGAGAATGTATCTGATATCCTGGAGGTCCAGAGAGAGATCGAACGGGTTCAGGTCGAACTTGACCGGATTGTCGGTAAAATGAAGTACCTTGAGAGCCGAACCTCTTACTCAACAATTCCGGTGAGGATCTCCGAACCGGCCCAGGTGGAGCCTCCCGGAGGATACTCGTTTGCAGCAGTCGTAAACGATGGTATAGCCGGTTTTATCGATATGGTCGTCTGGCTTTTCATCGCGATCCTCACCCTTCTGCCGCTGATCCTCCTCGGGGCTGCGGGATACCTGGTTTATCGCAGGTGGAAGAGAAGACGGATGGCATGATGGGCCAGATAATTCATACCGAGAAATGATACAGGAAGAAGAGATCCTTGTCCTCAGGGAGGTATCCGTTCCTGGCGGGAAGGTGACAGATATCACCCTCTCCGGGGGATACGTCATTCATACAGGAGGATCCGGGAGGGCTGACCGGGAGATACGGTGCCAGGGCCATGTCGTAATCCCGGCGGGTATAGACATGCACGTGCATATGAGGGATGGCGCCCAGTCGCAGAAGGAAGACTGGGAGACCGGGACAAGAAGTGCCCTCGCCGGAGGAGTAACGGTGGTCGTCGATCAGCCAAACACGATCCCCCCTCTTACCAGTCCGTGTCTGATCCGCGATCGGATCAGGCTTGCAGAGAGACAGGCCTGGTGCCGGTTTGCGATAAACGGCGGAGTGACTTCCGATGCTGACATCCCCGGGATGTGGCAGGCCGGTGCCATGGCCTTTGGCGAGGCCTTTGCGGGACCATCAAGTTATGGCGAAGCGGTTACCCCCGCGATATTGTCCCGTGCCATGGAACAGGTATCGGAGAGGAGAAGTCTCCTGACCATCCATGCCGAAGATGTATCTGCAGGCCCTGATTGGGATATTAATGCCCACGATCGGCTCCGTCCGGTAAACGGGGAGGTAAAGGCGGTAACGGAGGTTCTTAATCTGAATATTCCCGGCTGCAGGCTTCATTTCTGCCATCTCTCCTCGGCATCTGCGATCCGGACGGTGAATGCTGATCCGGTATCCGGTTCTGTCGAGGTCACTCCTCATCACCTGTTCCTCTCACGGGAGATGTTCAGGGAGGATAACGCCTTTGGAAAGGTAAATCCCCCTCTCAGATCAGAGACAGAACGGAGATCCCTCGTATCCGAATGGAACCAGATAGATGTCATTGCCTCGGATCACGCCCCCCATGCGATACAGGAAAAGGGTAATTCATTCGGGGATGCACCCTCCGGGATCCCCGGTGTTGAAACAATGATCCCCCTTCTCATGGCATGGGTCGCAGAACACCGGGTCTGCCTCGCCGAGGTTGTCAGAAAAACATCCGAAAATCCTGCACGGATTCTCGGGATAGAACCGGCTGGTTTTGTACCCGGATGCAGGGCTGACTTTGCTGTCTTTCCCGAAAAGGTATCTGTAGTCGATCCGGATTTGCTTCACAGTAAGGCAGGATGGACCCCGTACGAGGGGATGCCGGCGATATTTCCTGAGATCGTAATTCTCGGGGGAGAGGTTGTCTTTGACCAGGGAGAATATGTTCATCCGGGAGCCGGGGTGCGTAGTCCTGATCACCGGTTATGGCTCCCGGGAAGAGGTTATACCAAGGGAGAGCCAATATGATACCGTGCCAATTCCTCATCTCCATAGGTCCCCGGGTGAGTTCATGAAGAATCATGCGGTGATCCACGGGACAACCCGGAGATGGTACATATTCTGGCACCGCCTGGCAGAGGGCGTTTAATAGGTGAAGTACGGCAACAGCCACTCGTGATCACTATTTGTTAATGCCGGGCGACATTCTATCCAGATATCCCTTCTATTTGTCTCTCAATCAAGAAAATTAGCCCGTTTTGGCCCTTACCCGTCCGTTTATATAGGGGTACATAATACCGGTTTGACAAGTCACCCCGGGGGATTTGATATCCCTGATCCAGATCCCAATAACAACCATCTATAGAATCGGTTATTTGTGAATACGGGCGAATCAGGCTCATATTCATGGATATTCGTGATTCGTTATGTAAACAAGCAGATCTCTTTCATATTTACGCCGGAAATATGAAATAAAGGAATTTCAAAAGAAGGGAATGTGATGATACTATCATACCTTCATCCCGGACTCGTAACTCATCATCTTCTGTACTTTCCGTATCTCCCCGGATACAGTTCCCCGATCCCTCCACGAATTTGTCACTGCGGTCTTGTTCCAGTGGGTCGTTGATCGGTTCGAGAGCCTGGCCTCCATGATATCACCGGAGATGTCGGTCTTCACTGTTCCTACGGCAAGAGCGCCTTTCTCCGGGGTCACGGCTATATCACCAGGGTTTCCAGAAGGTTGCATGATCTTCGGGTATCCTGACATGAAACAGTACCATAATTGAGTAGAGATTATCATCACCTATCAGCCCGGACGTCTACATGCACCGATTGTGGTAAATCCGGGCTATCGATATGATACATGTGGTGATTGCCTTTACCGGGAATCATGGGAGTTTATCCTTCCATCTTCCCGGATAAAAGCAATCGCCGGTTATAATTCCCTCTGTACTGCTACAACAACCCTCTTGTTGTTGACGGTATCGAGTACCGTACATACGCAGAGTTTTGAATTGACGAGGCGAACAACAGTCTCATTTATTCCTTTCATCAATTTTTTCTTGAGCTGGTAG
>JAJRBL010000276.1 GCA_028679485.1 Methanospirillum sp.
AACAAGTTATAATTACGGATTTTCCATCCATATCAATCATTGATAGCGCGATTCCTGATACAAAGGGAAGATCGGGATCCTGTTATTGAAAAGTATCCCTTCTTTATCATACTCTCTAATATTTTTGCCTGACAGACATAGTGAATGGATCCTGCAAATATCTCCGCATTGACTATTTTCATCGGCGGGATTGCCGGTGTGCTGATGGTAATGACCGCAGGACGCTGGCTCAGGCAGAGAGCACACCGTACCGAAGGCCGGATAGATGATATTATCCTGTCTGCAGTAGGAACTCCGCTGGTCTTCTTTCTTGTTATAGCGACCATATATTACTCTTTATCCATGAGTACCATCATCCCTCCGGAGTATGACTGGGTACTGGACAGCAGGTTTTTGATGGTGGTGATAACCCTCGTCGGGACATGGATAATCTGGTCTTTTGTCAGGAATGTCACCAGCCAGTATGAGGAAAAGATCCTTTCCACCGCTTCCAATGAGGCAGGGATAAGGATCTACCATTTTTTCCAGGCAACATTCGGTTATGTTATCTGGATCATCGCCGGCCTTGTCATACTCCATATCCTCGAGGTTGATGTCACTCCCATATTGGCAGCGGGAGGTATCGCCGGCATAGCAGCAGGTCTTGCAGCAAAGGACATCCTGGGAAATTTCTTCTCCGGAGCGGTTCTTGCGGCAGATCAACCGTTCAGGGTAGGGGATCGGATACGTGTCCAGGACTTTTTCGGAGATGTTGTCTCTATCGGACCGAGAAGCACGAGGATCGAGACCCTGGACAGCCAGCAGGTCACGATACCCAACTCGATACTCACCAACGACGTGGTGACAAACTATGCAGAACCTGATCTCCACATGAAGGTCAGAATACCCGTTGGTGTGGCCTATGGAACAGATATCGGTATCGTGAAGTCCATTCTATCAGATATCGCAATAAAAGCCGCGAATAGCGGTATCTGTCTTCATGATCCCCCGGCTACAGTCCTCCTCCTGGAACTCGGTCCTTCAAGCCTGATTATTCAGCTGACCATCTGGATAAACGAGTACGCAATGAGCGATGATGTCCGTGATTTTATCAACACCCGTATTCTCAAAGAGTTCAAGGAACATGGCATAGAGATACCATGTCCCCAGATGGATGTTCATGTACAAAATAAGGTAACGTGATCATCCGGTCATCTCTCGAAAAGAGTAACCAGTTTTGCCGTATCCAGGATATGACCGTTCATTTTTGAGTCGATCTCTTCACGGTCTCCCCTGGTTATATCAAGCAGGGTATCAAGGGCATACAGTGAGAATATATACCGGTGCCCGGGACCGCTCGGGGGGCAGGGAGGATAGTATCCTGATGTCCCGATCGAGTTCAGGCCCTGTATTCCGTTGGCAGATTTCGTTGTTCCCGATACCTGTCCCCCATGGATTGCGTGTGATTCAGGGGATATGTTGTAGATGATCCAGTGGGTGAACACTCCGGACGGGGCATCAGGATCATCAAGGATAAACACAAAACTCCTGGTTCCCTCAGGAGCCCCGGTCCAGCTGATCTCCGGGTTTTTTCCGAGATTGATGCAGGTGTATTCTGCGGGCAGATGCGATTCCTCTGCCAGACCTGTAACTGATATATTAAACTCGGTGGTGTTATTCCCCGTAATCTGGATATTTCCCCCGGATTCCTGTGATGAACTGGATATGCATCCGCCGCAGAGAAGGATGCAGACGGAAACCAGGATAACCCTGAGTGGAATGGTCGGCATACCAGAATATCACTCTGCAAGAATTTGAGATTGCTGGTGGTATAATCTTCTCCCGCGAATCGCAGTATGGGCAAAGAGGATATAAGTGAACTATGTATGGGACCATTCCAAATACTATATGATGACTCCCACCCCCCTGGAACTCTTTAAGCAGGAAGCCCCTGATGTTGCATCTGCCTTCGATGGTCTTATCCAGGCACTCGTCGCCTCGAAAGGGCTGGATGAGAAGACAAAACAGTTGATCTATATCGCGATGAAAACCGCGATGGGAGATGAGATGGCAATAAAGGCGCATCTTCCCATGGCAAAAGCCCTTGGTGCAAGAAGGGAAGAGGTTGTTGATGCGATTCTGCTTACCCTGATGGTAAGCGGAATTTCAGGTGTATTACGCTCCCTTCCCCAGGTCGTTCAGGTTTATGGAGAATAATGACCCTTGGAAAGTCAGAATATCTCCGGACGCTTACTGCATCCACCCTGCAGAGCAGATCCATCCAGGTAGGAACGGAACTTGATGGAAGTACCCCTCCTTCGGTTTTTATCGGAAGTGCCGGGTATCCCCGGGTTTATGCCGGACCTCTCATAACCCCTGAACATGGAGATACGGGCAGATATGACCTGCCGGAGTCATGGATCCCAAGCAAGACTCCGCAGGAGGAGATTATCAGGTACCGTCTCAGTCTGGTGAGGGGAAAACGTCTGGTCAGGGTATCTGATATCGATGACCGGTTCATCACCCAGCTGCAGGAGATCGCCCTTTCGGGATCACCGGTTGAGAGTGAAGCGGCGTTTTCAGAGGTGCCGGTGGGATTCTCACTCAGTGAAGAGCATGCTCCTTTTGGGCCAAGCGCATCGATAGACCATTTTTCATGTGAACCGGTCAGATGGAACCAGGATCTTGAGCGGGTGTTTGATGATACCGATCTCTCCGCCGCTGAAGCGGTCACGCTTCTTCATGCCAGGAATGTTCCATTTTCATCAATTCAGAAGGCATTCTCAACCGGAACCATGGGTGTCGGAAAAAAACGTCATCTGGTACCGACAAGATGGTCGATCACCGCATGTGACAGTACGATTGCAAATCACCTGTTTAGCCGGGTTAAAAAATTCAGTCCCCTGGATACGTGGCGTGTTCATGAATTCAGCAGCCTTCATAACAGGTACGCCATTATCCTGACCCCTACC
>JAJRBL010000277.1 GCA_028679485.1 Methanospirillum sp.
GGGGAATAAACCCGCCCTGTGCTTCGGTATAATTATATCCAACCTGTATGGGGGAACCGCTCCACTGGGTAGGGAGGGGAACTGCAGGTTCTGTTACCTTGGTGGCATTTGGTGAGATGTTCGTCCCGTTGATCCCGGTTAAATTGCCTGATCGCGTGGTATTGTTGAATTGTCCGGTAAAATTCCCGGAAATATTAATACTGGTCTCATTATCTGAAACCACTGTGGTATTATTATTTTTACCGAACAATCCCGCGATCTCGTCGGGGATAAGTTTGGCTTCTTTCCCTGTTACCAGGGGTTTGATATACATTGCCATTATCAGAACGATAAAAATCGCTACGATAATGACGATGATGTCCCTCTTTTCCATCGTACTCTTTACGTATCACGGATGTATTTTAATGGTATCTGTACAACAATCCGGTAATTTTCAAGCTGATTGGCGGTAATATTCAGATAGTAATCCTTACCCCCTTCGAAGAACCTGAAGTCCTGTGGATTGGGCTCTTTTCCTTCGCGCCATGTTATCGTGCGGATAATCTTTTCTTCATCGTTGGATAATTCCATGACGTCCATTGAGAATTCCGGCATGACATCTGCCGGGGTAATATTATAATGGAGCTCCCAGTATGGAGTCGGAATCCTGAAGGGTGCTGATGCCCCGCTATATTTACCAATAATCTCGGCATAGTTTGTCATTTGTACTGCCGGCATGGGATTATCCGGTTCCGGCTGCCAGGTCATGGTTGTCGGTTCCGGCATGACAGGTTTTGTCTCTTCTGATACAGGATTTGTCTCCTGATCTCCCCCTGACGGTGGCGAACTTTCTAGAGTCTCAGTCACCGATGGAGATTCCGGAGGTACCACATTATCAGGTACATACTCCTGTCCCGGTTCTGGTTGGATGTCAACCGGTGAAGGAGGAGATTCTGGCAGAAAAATAACCGGCTGACCGGTAAGCATTGGTTTTACAACGACTGCCATTATTAATACTACGACTATTGCGGCTAAAATGACGATAATATCCCGCTTTTCCATCCCACAGCCCCCTTGCTTATGAAATATGGGTGGCTGAAATATTTATATCGTGAAGTCATGAGTCGTTGGGAAAAGATCACGGACATACCTGTCTGTCCAGATCATGATCTTCTTTATGGCAAAAGGCCACGAATAATATGGAATCAAAATAGTATTGAGGCTGCAATATGTCAGAAAACACTCCGCCAAATACGGAAACCTGTGATAATAACTGCTCATCCTGCCCATCCGGGGCGACATGTTCGCAGGCAGCTGGTTCTCCTCCCCAGAAAGCCGATATCGATGTCAGGCATGTCATTCTTGTTCTCTCCGGAAAAGGAGGGGTAGGAAAATCCACGGTTGCCGTAAACCTGGCCTATGCACTTTCCAACCACGGAAAAAGTGTAGGTCTTCTTGATCTTGATATCCACGGGCCGAACATTCCAAAAATGCTTGGAATCGAGGATCATAAACTGATGGCTGAAGGGAATAAGATCGTCCCAGTCCGGGTTACCGGTAATCTTCAGGTCGTTTCAATGGCATTTCTCCTCCCTGAAAAGCATGCCCCGGTAATCTGGCGCGGTGCCATGAAGGCAGGAGCCATCAGACAGTTTTTGGAAGATACCGCATGGGGACGTCTCGATTATCTGGTCGTGGATCTTCCCCCGGGAACCGGTGACGAAGCCCTGACCATCGCCCAGATTGCTCCCCGTGTACGGGGGGCGGTTATTGTTACCACCCCGCAGGAAGTATCAACACTCGACTCTACCAAGGCGATTACTTTCGTTGAACAGCTGGAACTTGAGGTCATAGGAGTAATCGAGAATATGAGTGGATTTATCTGTCCGCACTGTGGAGAACAGGTTGATCTCTTTGGAAAGGGAGGAGGCTCCCGGATCGCAGCAGAACACCATGTTCCGTTTCTTGGCAGTATTCCCCTGGATCAGGAGGTCAGAAAGGCAGGGGATGAGGGGCGTCCTTTCATCATCCGCCAGAAAGATTCTCCAACCTGGAAAGCAATCGATGAAGTCATGGAAAACCTCGTACGTATTGTTGAACGGTAATATGGATTATTTGCCAATACTTCGTGGAAAAGAGGAAGATATTCCCATTTATTCCCAAATTATAAAATGTCTGGATGATATCACATTATTTCCTGATCTTATTGAACCGATATATCGTGATGCGATAACCATGAACGAAACACTCCTTGAAAAACTTCGTTTCGGGCTTCTTCGTCTTCAAATATACTCTGAAATTCATCGTAACAGTGATATGGAGGAATCGCAGAAGATGCGGTTTGTATCAGAGATGATAGAGCGCACAATATTCGGGGGTTTGTTTATCGAACGGGAAAGTTTTGTCTCGGAGTGATACTATGTCCGAGGACAGGAACGAGTTTTTTATCATCAGAATACCCGATACAGGTTCTCTTCACCAGGCTGTCGGGATTATCGCTTCATCAGGTCTTTCCATTATCCGGTGCCAGTATAATCGTTCCATCGATCCTTTAACAGCGTTTTTTTCTGTTTCAGGGGATGAAGAAGGATACCGGAAAGGAACTGCAGCATTGCTTGAGGATGGGTACCTGCAGACCACGGTTACCTATCCCCGCAGCATCAGGTTCACGGTTATTGTTCCGGAGATTCCCGGGACATTACACCGGATACTTTCAATTCTGGATGCCTATAAAGCAGAGATAAATTCTCTCTCATTTGATAACCGTGGCAGGTATCCTGACCGCCTGCAGGTAAGTCTTCGTGTCAGGAACTCCTCGAAGACAGAAGATCTGCTTGATACGATAAACTCTGAATACCCGGTGGAAAGGGAAGGATATGACTGCGGGGACAGCGGTGATGACGGAAGCCTTTTTTACGTCAGGTATGCAGCCCGTGTCAGCGAAATTATCGGCGACTCAGAGGATCCCTATCTGCTTGATCTCCTGAACCAGTTCAGTCATATCGCGCAGCAACTGACTGAATATGGAAAAGAATACCAGGATGTTCTGGAACAAATCCTTCTGAACGGGAAGATGCTCAAAGAGACAACTTGTGATGGTTTTTACGCAGATGTCCAGAAGATCGGTGTAACCGATACCATTACACTGTATTGTTTCCAGCTCCCCGGGGGAGGAAGCATCTTTGTTCTTGATACCCCGGATGAACGGGTAATGATCGATACCGGATATGGCATATATCACGAGGATGTTATCCGGATGTTCGCTACATACGGGATCGAAAAGGATAGTTTTAGCAGGATCATCATGACCCACGGTGA